>JACQQJ010000231.1 GCA_016207035.1 Nitrospinota bacterium
CTATATAGGGAATGTATCTTATAAGACAACTGAGGCTGATTTGAGCAATCTTTTCAGTCAGGCTGGTAATATTGAATCTGTTAAGATAATTAATGATCAATATACCGGACGTTCTAAGGGGTTTGGTTTTGTCGAATTTTCTTCACAGGAAGAGGCTAATAAGGCGATTTCTATGTTTAATGGGTACTCATTAGGTGACAGAAAATTGATTGTTAGCGAGGCAAAACCACAGACTAACAAGAAGAGGAGTTCTGGATTTGGTGAGAAGAGAAGCAGATATTAATATTGGTTTAGTTTGGATATTGAAAGTACCTTATATAAGGAGATAAATGGAGGTTAGGGTTTTTAATAATCAGGTTGAGAAGGCTTTAAGGTCGCTCAAAAGAAAACTCACGCAGGATGGTGTGATGAGGGAACTTAAGAACAGAATGGCATATGAAAAGCCAAGTGATAAAAAGAAGAGGAAGCAGAAAGAGGCGCGGAAGCGGAAAGCAAGGTCAAGGATTGTTACCTATTAAACAGCTTGAGAGGATGTTGTAAACGCAAAAACTTATTATTGTAAAAAATCTATTCGTTTAGCATTTCCTTTAAGACCATTCAATAGAAAATTCATCTCTCAAAAATAGATATGAATTAAGTGAAAAATGTGTATTATTTGAGATACACCTGTTTACAGTTGTTCTGTTCATGCTTACCCAAAGATTGAATAACAAATTAGCATTCCACAGGCAAGGCGAATATAAAGAATATAGGGAATCTCCAAGGCTTTTCTGATCTCTTCGTTTGTAAGATTCTTCATTATAGAGATTCCCCTCTATTTTGTACGGCAAGAAATTTATCTCTGTAATTAAAGTTTAAAGAAGAATCTACTTTTCACTTTGCAATCCAATTTCCATTTTCATCAAAATTTAGTGACCTTTGAAAACCACAGGCATTCTAGATTAAATCAAATAGCGGTCTCAGTATTTCCTTATCTTTGATGTCATAATTTACTACTGTGACTTCCCTCTGTTGCTCGACTTTAAGCCCCTCTTTGCGTAATTCAAGAACTATGGCATTCTCATAAACAGATTCCATAAATCCAGGCTACAATCTTTTATGAACTTCAATTTCCAATTCCATCCCGGTTTCCTTATATAAAAGTTTTGGGACGCTACTAATATTTTAACAGTGTATTCATGCCTTAAAATCTGTATAATATCTGTTAAAAGGAGAATTTATGAATAATGGTCGTATTGTTCAGATTACAGGCTGGCTGAGAATATTATCAGATGTAGTTCACATCTTAATAGCCTTATCCCTTCTTTTTGCAGCAGCATTCTTGATGATTAGTGCCTTTATTAATCTCAAGTCAATGGGGAGGGATTCTATATTTCATTTTATAAATGAGATACTCTTTGTATTAATCATTATGGAGATTTTTGTCACAGTTATAACCTATCTTCGAGAACACAGGGTTACATTTCAGCCCTTCCTTATTGTAGGAATTATTGCATCTATACGGAAAATACTTACCATAGAGGCACACTTGGCAATAGAAGAGGGTATTGGCAGGGAGGTATTCTCCAGGTCTATGATTGAGCTTGGGGTAAATACTTTAATTGTCTTCATCCTGGTTATTTCTTTTTACCTGCTGGCAAAGGCACCTGGACCCTCTGATTGTCCCGGTTGTCTTGGAATAGAAGATATAACAAAAAAGTTAGAGGCTTTAATAAGTGAAAGAAAGGGGGGTAGCTGAGGGTAAAAATGGAAAGGGTCAATAGAATTCTCATTATCCGGGGGGGTGCACTGGGTGATTTTTTGCTGACCCTCCCAACACTCAATGTCTTACGAAGTTCTTTTCCAAATGCATATATAGAATTAATGTCTCATTCCTCGTTTCTCCCACTGGCTAGAAGATATATAAATAGAGGGGAATCGATTGATAAAGATGGTCTATGGAATTTTTACATCGGAGATGGAGAATTATCAACCCAACTGAAAAATTACTTTCGTAATTTTGACCTTATCATTTTATTCGTATCTGATGAAGAAGGATATTTCAGGGAGAATCTCACGAGGTCAGGGGTAAAAAATATTATACATCACCAACCTGTCCCGATAGACAATAATGGGCATTTCTCCAGGTATCTTATGGATTCACTCCTTCCCCTTAATCTGCCAGCCAATGGTTATATACCTGAGCTTAGTTTTATGGATGAAGAAATACAATTTGCAGAGGAGTTTTTTAAATTTAATAATCTGTCGAAAAAAGTATTGGCAATCCATCCTGGCAGCGGCAGTGAGAAAAAGAACTGGAAAGTGGAGAGGTTTGCAAAGGTTGCCGATATGTTATCAAAAAGGGGTTTTAAAACAATTCTGATTTCAGGCCCGGCCGATGAAAAGACAAAGGAAAGATTTTTAGATCTTTCAGATTTTACCCCTGTGCTGGCAGAAAATCTTCTCTTTATGAAACTGGCGGCAATTTTTAATAAATGCAGTTGCTATATAGGTAATGACTCAGGAATAACTCATCTTTCAGCTATAACTGGTATAACTACTATTGCCATATATGGTGCAACAGATCCTGTTTTCTGGGGACCTATAGGGAGAAATGCAATTGTTATTAAGAAGGAGAGTCTGGAAGATATAGGTGTAGAAGATGTATTAGCGTATATCCCTTTTTGATGTTTCAATCTCTTTTCAGGAGCATGATATTGTATGGAAGTATCAATTATCATTCCTGTCTATAAGCGTACTGAGTGGATAGAAAAGTGTATTGAAAAATTGAGAGGTCAGGATTTTGAAGATACCTTTGAAATTATTGTAATAGATGATGGTTCACCAAACGAGATGGAGGTCAGAAAATCAATTTCAGGACACCAGAGAGATGGGAAAGGGGTAATAAAATATTTTAGAAACAGACATAGAGGTCCAGCCGCAGCCCGTAATTATGGTGTCAGATTCTCATCAGGGGAGATTCTCTGTTTCCTGGATGACGACTCTCTTCCTGTTAAGGAATGGCTGAGGGAAATTACCCTCCCCTTTAAAGATTCAGAATCAGCATCTTTGGTGAGCGGAGTGACTCTCTCCCTTGATCGTAATGCAGCACTTCCCCTTATGCTGGAAAAAACGGTGCACTCTGGGAAGTGCTGGGCAACATGCAACATAGCCTATCGTCGTAAAATTTTTGAAAGCCTCGGGGGATTTGATGAATCATTTACAGAACCAAGCTGGGAGGATAATGAGCTGGGTTTAAGGGCAAAATGGGCAGGATGTGTACACCTTTTCAATGAGAAGGCAATTGTATATCATTTACATGAAAATTCACTTGAAGAATATAAGAGGAAATGCCTTCTCAATGGAAGGGGTGCAGCTGTCTTTGCTTATAAGTATCTCTTTAAAAAACCCCTGTGGGGAATCTGTACGCCCTTGATAATGTCCCGCCGTTTAATGTATGGGATTTTTCCCTCGGTTTGGATGAAAAGAAGTAATAGCAGTGCTTATTTAAAATTCCTCTGGTCATTCTATTCCCTGCAGGGATTTTTTATGGCGATTTTTAGAAAGAAATAAGAAATATGGAGAGGACTAAACGGATAAAGGTCGTAACCGGATTAAAGTGCAATATTCAATGCATATTTTGCTATTACAGGGATAGTCTTAAAGCCCCAAATCGCCCCTTTGAGGAGGTAAGAAAAGACCTTCTCTATGCCAGGCGTCATGGAATTTCAGAGGTTGACTTTTCAGGTGGTGAGCCGACTATACATCCTGACCTTCCAAGGATGATCTCGGAGGCAAGGTCTATAGGAATGGAGAAGGTCTGTATTATCACCAATGGGCTGAGACTTTCTCACCTCCCATATCTTAAACAGTTAAAGGATGCTGGATTGAGCGAGATACTTTTCTCTGTGCATGGTTCTCATGAGAAAATCCACGATGAAATAACCGATATGAAGGGGAGTTTTAAAAAGATAACTGAGGCATTATCAAATTCCGCTTCGGTAGGACTCAATATTCGAATGAATACAGTTGTTAACCGTCTCAATTATAATGACCTAAATGCAATCGGAAGCTTCGTCCTTCAATTTCATCCAATTCAGGTTAACTTTATTACCATTAATGACTGGTGTTTTGCGCGGCATCTGGTAGACAGACTCATGGTGAGATATTCAGATATGAGTTATAGATTGAAGGAGGCATGTGATTTATTAGATAGGTTTGTAAGGGCTGTTAATGTGAGATATATCCCCTTCTGTTTTATGGTTGATTATGAGAGGTTTGTCTGTAATCACAGACAGGTAGAATTCGACCCCTTTGAATGGCTCCCCCGGGTCAGGGTGAGACTCGAGATTCAGTATAACTTTTTTCGATATATGGGGATACTTGGATATGGTTTTTTGTCTGGAGGGGTCTTCAAAAATATCTTTAGGATCACAATGAATGACATGTTAAATGAGAGTATAGTACAGGCCTTGAGGCATTGGAATTATACAAAACACCCCAATTGCAGGCAATGCCGATTCGATGAAATATGTGATGGTGTGGAAAATACCTATGCAAAACAGTATGGGCTGCAGGAACTTACTCCTGACTATGGAGAAAAGATACATGACCCGGTATTTTTTCGGAAACAGGTCTGATAGAGAGGAGATAGTGTTTTTATAATTGTAAGTCAAAATAGGCATAGGTCAGATGTCTATTCTCTTATGCAGCATTTCTTCAATGAATGAAATAAAACCTGAATTACTTTTAGAAAACGCCCTAAGATTAGCCATAACGAATAATCCACGACCCAAGGTAGTCTTTCGCACTACTACTAATCGAACAATAACAAGACGGGGTGTCATATGGCTTGGCCAAACCTGTAATCTCCGCTGCCAATTCTGCTATTTCATTAATCGAATAAATTCAAAGGACCACCCTGAACATACATTTATGCCGCCCGAAAAGGTGAAAAAAATTCTCAAGACATTAGTGGATGTTTATAGAAATAATGCTATAGATATCCAGGGTGGGGAACCAACTATTTATAAAGGTATCTTTGATTTGATACAATTTTGTAATGAAATTGGATTGAGACCTACCCTGATTACCAATGCATTGGTTCTGGCTAAAAAGGAGATATGTTACAAATATAGAGATGCCGGAATCAGGGATTTTCTGGTGAGTGTTCATGGTCTTGGAGAAGTCCACGATAGGCTGGTGGGACGGAATGGTGCCCATGTTAATCAAATGAAGGCACTCGGCAATCTGCGGGAGGTAGGAATTCCTTTTCGATTTAACTGTGTCCTTTCAAAACCTGTAATTGATCAACTCCCGTATATCTCACGATTGGCAGTGGAAACTGGATCTCAGGTGGTTAATTTTTTAACTTTCAATCCCTTTGAGGATCAATCACAGAAAGGTATACGAAATACCACAAATGTTCCCCGTTACTTTGAAATAAAGGAAAAATTAACGGAGGCACTTGATATCTTAGATAGTGCAGGTATTGAAGCCAATGTTCGCTATTTCCCAATCTGTATGCTTGAAGAGCGACACAGGAAGTCAGCATATAACTTTCAGCAACTTCCTTATGACCACCATGAGTGGGATTATGCCTCCTGGTCATGGACAGGTCTCCAGCCTCAGCGTATGAAAGAGGGAGAACCATCAGACCCTATCCAGCTTACTGCTGCAGGGTGGATATTGCATTTCAAAAAACCGCTTAAGGTTTTAGCAAAGATTTCTTTTCTTCGCCCTCTTTTATATAAGGCACATCAATTGATTTTAAGCCGTATAGCGGATTCTCAACCAAAAGATAGTTTGTATCGCAATGTGGCAAAGATTCATGCTGAAGTACACTGTAACTATTCCTATGGGACCAAATGTAACATCTGTGCAGCAAAGGGTATCTGTGATGGATTTCATGGTGACTATGCAGAGATTTTTGGTACTGAAGAGGCAATCCCGATTCAATCTGAATGTATAATAACGGATCCACTTTATTATATACGACATCAGTATAAAATTGTTGAAGAAGGAGATGAAGACTTTGCACTCCATTCATCAGCAGGATGATTCAAGATTTGGCTGCCTTCAGATATTTGATATGATAAAAAACTGAAATCGCCAGGACAAAAAACTTTGAGGCAGTAACAATGAATGGGAATGATAGTATATCAATAAGGGGATGTTTTTTTTGATGCCACATGCTCAACACTGAAATAGGATAGAAACAGAAGAAAAGGAAAGCAGTTATAATCTTTCGTGGAATTAGATATTTATAGCTACGCCGCACAACCGTATTGCTGTAAAGGTGTCTTTTTTTACTTTTTCTTACCTCCCCCTCCATATAATTTTTTAAAGATTTAAAATATGAGAGGACGCTTTCTCTGGTATGGTGAAAGACCACTAAGTTCTTATCGAAGAAGAATTGATGGTTTAAGTTTAACAACCTGTAGCATAAATCCGGGTCTTCTCCCCCTGCCCTCTTAAAATTAATATCAAACCCTCCAACCTCTTTCAAATATTTCTTTCTGAATATCGCATTCGAAGTTCTCAGATAAGGAATCTGTTCATCTCCTCTCAGTTTGGAAATGTGAGTATGAAAAATAATAAATTTTCTCGCAACCGGAATATAGTTAAATTCATCCAGAAATTGAATAAATCTGGAGGCATATAATTTTTCATTCAGAGCAAAGCAGTTCAAAGGTCCTCCAATACCAGCAACAGTTTCATCAACGGAAACAAAATCATGGTACATGCGAAATAACCAATCCTCTGGAACGATACAATCATCATCTGTAAAGGCAACATATTCCCCTCGCGCATTATCAATACCAACATTTCGTGAAAAGGAAACACCCTTGTTTTCCTGATTAATAAAATTAAAGTTGATCTCTGTATTTTTCTTAAAATCCTCAAGGGTCTGCCGGGTATCATCTGTAGAACCATCATTAATCACAATTACTTCAAAAAGATTCTTATCATACACCTGTCTTTCCAATGAGTATAAGCAGTTCCTGAGGAGATGAGCACGGTTATGGGTAGGGATTATTACGCTGATTTTTATAGAAGACATTTCTCTCATTCTCAAGGGTCGTATAATTCTGATACAACCTTATTCACCTAAATAAGGCATTTGAACCGCAGAATACAGAGAAATTATTGAGCTATAAAAAGGGGACTCCATCATGGTTCACCGAATTTCCCCTTTTTTAATAATAACCTGAAGGGTATACATTGTATCTTTCCTTGTAAAAAGAAACCATGCAGAGATCAGGAGCAAGTTAAAAAGAAGGTTGTAATAAAAATAATTCCCAAAGATTACATTCAGGGAGATCAGAAGACTCACAAATATGGCAAATTTGACGATAGATTCAATTATACTGGAATCTATAACAGCCAGGTTTTTATTGACAAATCTTGCATAGGCTGTTGCACTTCGAAGTTGGGCAAGAGACATGGCGACAGGTATTATATAGACCCCCAGCAACCGTATCCCTGCAACAAGAAAAAGGCAGTAAAGTATGATAAAAAATAAAGAAATCTGCAACACCTTTCTACCTTCTCTCATAGCAAAGGTAAAATTGACAAGCGGTATTTCAAAAGACATGATGAAATAAAATGGAATGAATGCAAGAAATAGGTTATAGAGAACGGTTAACTGACTTGTGGTAATTTTTAAAGCAAATAAAAAACTGAATGTTTCTTTAGAAATAAGCACAATAAACATTAAAGCAGTGATAAAAAGGAGAATATTACTTTTTATAGTATACGATAAAATATATCTCAATTCTTCATTTGCTCTTTTCGATATGAGATTGGATATCTTCACATAGAAGGTTTGAAGAATTGGTGAATTGATAACTGTGAAAAGCACATTAAAAATACTATTCGCATATGTATACAGGGTTATATAACCCGTTGGAAAAAAGGAAAGGGTATTTGTTGTTAATGGGTCTTTTAGGAAATACACCAGATTCCCTGCCCTGATTGAAATATTCTGTTTTAACAAACTGGATATATCTGGTTGGATGAAGGGATTAGAAATTCTTAAACCGATATTTCTCAGGAGATAGAAGAAAAGGACTGAAAAACTTACCATTGAGCCAAAAACTGAGGAATAGATGATTGCCTGTATTCCATAGGTTTTAGTAAAAAATAAGAAGGCAATCAGGTTAAATATCGGCGTAATTAATCCAGCAGAGTAGGTTCTTAACATAAAGAGATTTGCATTGAGTGTAGAATTTATAGCCGATGAAAGAGAAGAAAAAAGGATTGAAGCTGAAAGTATACGAAGGAGTTTTGTAGAAAATGCAATCTTATCCAAAGGAAACCCACTGGCAAACAGTTTTACAATATAAGGTGCAATAATGAAAACAAAGAGAGAGAGAAATATACCAAGAATAACCATAAGTACAAAGAGTGCCCCTGTAAATTTCTCTGATTCTTCCCTGTTTTTTACATTTATATCATTGTATACAGGTATATATAAATCCGTTAAAAAACCTGTAAAATTTGCATTGATGAACTGTATAATTCCAATTGACAGGTAATATGCATCTACCTCAAACGACGCTCCAAATAATCTGATGAGAAGTATCTGAAGAATAAAAAACAGGACAATA
>JACQQJ010000232.1 GCA_016207035.1 Nitrospinota bacterium
ATGGCACGATAATAATCACAAGGCAGGGGTGGATGCCGGCGCAGATTACTATCTTACGAAGCCCTATGACCCAAAGGAATTATTAGATACGGTAAAAAAGGCACTTGGAGTAGGGGCTTGATTTATCAAGCCCATCGGGTTCGATGAATCGAACCTGACAGCTAAAAATCGGGTCGGATAAATCCGCCCCCTACAAGTCTGCCGAGGGGCGTTAAATTTAATATAATTTCCTTTTTAGGTTATTGTAGGGGCGACATTTATGACGCCCTTTACTATGAGGGCAGATTTATTAAATCCTGAATAAATATGGATAAGTTACCAAGACGCAAAAATATTCGTTTTAAAAATTATGATTATTCTTCTAACGGTTTCTATTTTATAACAATTTGTACATATAACAAGAAATTTCCTATACCAGAGCACAGAAAAGAAATTGAAAATACATTGCTAAATCTTCCAACACGATTTTCTGGAGTAAGTGTTGACTACTATAACATAATGCCTACCCACATTCATGTGATTCTAATCTTTAAGGGCGTCAAAGTTTCTCTTGCTCAAGTAGTACGAACATTTAAAGCATTAGTGAGTAAGGCCACAGGAGAAAAGGATTTCTGGCAACGGAATTATTATGAACATGTGATAAGGACAGAGGAATCTCTATTTAAAATTAGAGAATATATTCAAAACAATCCGTTAATAGAGAGAATAAGATTTGAGCAGTTTTATGAATAAATTAGGTCGCCTTAGGCAGCAACTTGTAGGGGGCGGATTTATCCGCCCCGACGGGCTTGATAAATCAGTCCCCCGCAACACTTATATGAATAAATTATGTATTCTGCTCATATTATTAAGTATAATTTTAACCAGTTGTGGAGCAGGGAAGCCGAAGGGTGGGGAGGGAATTAGTTACTTTGGTGCAGCGTGGCTAAATAATGAGCGGATAATATACACCAAGCAGGTGGAGACGGTGAAGTTTCATTATGGCTGGCTGGCAGAGGTAGCGAACATGACATCAGAACTCATCCGTATAGACTACTATATCTGCACTATGGATTTAAATGGAGAGGATGAAAAGATATTAAAGCAGTTTTCAGTAACAGACCCAAAAGGTGGGGGTAACATAAGGCGTATATTCATGGTAGAGGATGGGAAAGAGGTCCCCCTTAATACAGATACACCACAGAGACCGTCAATCTATAGTTGTTCAAAAGACTTAATAGTATTTGTAGCACATTTCTCTGAGGGAGGTGCAGGGGGTGCAGGACCAATTTATACCATGAAACCAGATGGAAGTGAATTAAAGCAGGTAGTAGAGAAAGGCGGGCATGCCCGCCTTTCACCGGATAGTAAGTTAATATTATACACTGCTGCAGACCCCAAGGCAGTAGAGGCATATGAGAAATACCGGGATGAGTTCAAGAGAGAACCTCCACAGGGCTTGCCAGGGTCACTATGGATAATAAACATAGATGGGACAGGGAAAAGGAAGTTAGTGGAGCCTGGAAGGAATGGGGTCTGGAGTCCTGATGGGAAAAAGATTGCATATTGGGTTATGGGAGGAATTACCCCAGAAGGTAAGAGAGATTACGATTACCTTTATATTATAGACTCAGATGGTCAAAATCCTACGGAACTTACGTGGAAAAGTAACTATCCGTTGGAATGGACTCAAGATGGTTCAATGATACTTATGGAAGGTGGATTCTATAATATATCAACCAATAAATCAGTAAAATTACCTAAATTAGCACAGTTACCAATTGAACCTAGACTCTCACCAGATGGAGAAAAGATAGTGGGGGAACCTAAAGGGTTTGATGCAGATATATGTGTAACATATATGTATGTTACAGATAGAGATAAGGCAATAAAACTTCTGAAGAAGACCCACTTTAAGAGATGGGAAGATTGACCATGAATGGAGGAGGGAATGGCTAAAAGAATTTTTATAAGAAAGAATTGGTTAGCATATGCTATTGTAATGATGGTTATAGGCATTGTAGTTATAAATACTACTTTAGTCAACGGAGAAATTATCCCAGAAGGGTGGGATTCCCTTGAGGCAAAAGGAGCCTACCGACCATATCCCATATTATTCCTCCATGGTTTTGCAGGGGGGAGTAATTATACATGGAATCCAGACCCAAATGCCAAAGACCAGGCTGAAGAGCAGAAAAAACCTAGTGCAGTGCTAAATGAGTATTTTAAGAAATATTTTCGTGTAGATAAGGCATTAAATAATCTAACACAATTCCAGTATTTAGAGACTATTGAATTTTTTAATTCCAAATCGTCTAATGCAGACCAACTGATGGACCGTAACAGTTCAGTAGATAGATTTAAGATAGGGGATTATTACGTAGAACATGGTGTATGGTGGCATAAGAAGAAGGAAGGTGACCCTGGCTGGTCAGATAAGGTGTCTTATGCGTTAAGAGGTGAACCAATCCATGATTTATCAAAATATCTCTACGATACTGGGGCAGGCGGAGGACCTGTACTTAAGAATTATCTACCACCTAACGCAACATCATTTAAGGCACTTCTGGTATGCCATTCAATGGGAGGGTTATCAGCGA
>JACQQJ010000233.1 GCA_016207035.1 Nitrospinota bacterium
ACACGAAGGACACGAAGAAAAAAATAGCTGTAAAATCTTTGGAACACGAATTTCACGAATATACAACTGGCACGAATAAAAAGCAAATTAAAACAGAATTATTTTCTATGATTTATTTGGGTAATTCGCTCCATTCGTGTTCAAGTCTTTGTTCTCTTATTCTTCGTGAACCTCATGCCCTTCGTGGTTTATATTTTCTTGCCAAAAAGCAAAGAATTTTACAAATAAGTTACTATTTGGCTGCGGGCGCAGGATGAAGTATATAGAAGATTATCAAAAAGGGCAGATAAAGTCCAAAAATAATTTCCCATCAGGGTTTCCTGCCCTTGCGGGAGGGATGAAGGGGGAAGTAAGGTTGACTGAAATGGGAAGATATTGATATAGTGCATTACATGAGGATTCTCATCTATCCTTGGAGATACAGATATGAAAGGGCATGGATTCTGTAATCCCTGTAAAGGCAAGCTCATTTTAGGCTTAAGATATTAAAAAGTTTGGCTGTAATTTCTATCATAAACATTATCTCCTTACATAAAATCCTTGAAATCCTGCATATTATAGTAGATAATTTTTATTATAGATATAGAGGATTTACCCCGTTAGATAGGCAAACTTTCTAACGGGGTTTACAACCTTTTATTCTTGATAAATTATATGGATACATTAATAGAAAGGGCAAAGAGGGGTATAGTTGCACCAGAAATGGAAGCTGTGGCAGAGGCTGAAGGGGTAACTCCTGAATTTATAAGAAATGGTGTTGCTGAGGGTAGTATTGTGATCACCCGGAATATAATTAGACCACCCTTTACTAAAGGGAGGCTGGGAGGGATTAAACCGCTCGGTATAGGAGGGGGGCTGAGGACAAAGATAAATGCAAATATTGGAACTTCAGGTGATAATGCAGATGTAGCAAATGAGCTAAAAAAATTGAAGGTTGCTATAGAATCAGGTGCAGATACTGTCATGGATTTAAGCACAGGGGGTGATATAGATTTTATACGAAGAGAGATTATAAAGAATTCTACTGTGCCAATAGGGACGGTTCCCATATATCAGGTGGTATGTGAGGGTATATTAGAAAATAAGAGGCTTGAGGATATTACCCCTGATGATATTTTTAATGTTATAGAAAGGCAGGCAGAGGACGGGGTAGATTTTATTACCGTCCATTGCGGGGTAACGCTGGATACAGTAAGAAAGATGAACAATGAGGGGAGATTGCTTGATATGGTGAGCAGGGGGGGTGCACTCCTTGCCAGATGGATGCTTTACAGCAAAGAAGAAAATCCACTCTATTCAGAGTTTGATAGACTTATTGAAATTGCCGTAAGGTTTGACATTGTCTTAAGTCTCGGTGATGGATTGAGGCCAGGATGCCTTTCTGATGCTACTGATAGGGGGCAGGTTCAGGAGACCATACTCCTCGGAGAGCTCGCAGACAGGGCAAGGAGGTCAGGTGCCCAGGTGATGATTGAGGGACCAGGTCATATGCCTATTAATCAGATTCCTGCCAATATCCTTTTGCAAAAGAGGTTGTGTCATAATGCACCATTTTATGTCCTCGGACCTCTCGTAACAGATATTGCACCTGGTTATGATCACATTACCTCAGCTATTGGAGGTGCTATTGCTGCTGCCTCTGGAGCTGATTTTCTCTGCTATGTAACCCCATCAGAGCATCTGAGCCTTCCTACAGTGGATGATGTGCGGGAAGGGGTAATTGCCTCAAGAATTGCAGCCCATGCAGGGGATATTGCAAAGGGGATAAAGGGTGCAATTGAAAGGGATAATCAAATGGCAAAGATGAGAAAATTATTGGACTGGGAGGGTCAGATAATGACAGCCATAGACCCGGAGAAGGCAAGGAGGATAAGGAGTGAAAACCCACCTGCTGAAAATGATGTCTGCACAATGTGTGCCTCTTTTTGTGCAATAAAAATTCAGAAGTCAGACTTCTGATTATTATGAATAGATTTAAACTCATTTCTGATTTTAATCCGAAGGGTGACCAGCCACAGGCTATAGCCAGGTTATCTGACAATATACGAAAGGGTGTGAAACACCAGGTCCTCCTTGGTGTTACTGGTTCGGGTAAGACCTTTACCATGGCAAATGTCATAGAGAGGATTCAGAAGCCTACACTTGTCATTGCCCATAATAAGACCCTTGCTGCCCAGCTTTACAATGAGTTTAAATATTTTTTCCCCGATAATGCGGTGGAGTATTTTGTCAGTTATTATGACTATTACCAGCCAGAGGCGTATATACCCCAGAGTGATACCTATATAGAAAAAGATTCATCCATAAATGAAGAGATAGAGATGATGAGGCACTCTTCTACATATTCTATCCTTGAGCGACGGGATGTGATAATTGTGGCAAGTGTATCCTGCATATATGGTTTAGGTTCACCCGATGAATATTCTGAGATAGTTTTGAAATCTGAAGAGGGACAGCAGATTGACAGAGAGGATGTCCTTTCAAAATTGGTAGAGATGCAGTATGAGAGAAATAACATAGACTTTCGCAGAGGGACTTTCAGGGTTATGGGAGATGTGTTGGAGATATTCCCTGCCTATGAGAGTGAGAGGGCAGTTAGATTAGAATTTTTTGGAGACGAGATAGATTCTATCTCAAGGATAGACCCTCTGAGAGGTGTTCCAATCAGCAGGCACAAGAGATTAATAATATATCCAAATAGCCATTATGTAACTTCCAGAGAAAATACGGAGAGGGCACTTAAAACAATAAAAAGAGAACTTCTTGAAGTAATTGGAAAATTTGAATCTGAAGGGAAATTTTTAGAGGCACAGAGGATATCGCAGAGGACCATGTTTGATATTGAGATGATGAAGGAGGTTGGATACTGTCACGGCATTGAAAACTATTCAAGACATATAACAGGCAGGATGCCAGGTGAGCCGCCGCCAACACTATTAGATTACTTTCCAGAGGATTTTTTGTTCTTTATTGACGAAAGCCATGCCACAATTCCACAGATCAGAGGCATGTATGAAGGGGATAAGTCAAGAAAGGGGACCCTCGTAAAATATGGCTTCCGTCTCCCCTCTGCCATGGATAACAGACCCCTTAATTTCAGAGAATTTGAAAACAGAGTCAATCAGGTTGTATATGTATCTGCCACACCTGCAAACTATGAAATAGAAAGGAGTAAGGATTCGACAGGCTCACCCATAGTTATTGAGCAGGTGGTAAGACCTACGGGGCTTATGGACCCGGATATAAATGTAAGGCCTGTAAAAGGGCAGGTGGATGACCTCTTGCATGAAATAAGGGTACGGGCGGAGAGGAATGAGAGGGTATTGGTTACAACATTAACAAAGAGATTTGCTGAGGATTTGACAGAGTATTATCAGGATTTGGAAGTAAGGGTCAGGTATCTCCATTCCGATATAGATACCCTGGAGAGGGTAAAAATATTAAGGGAGTTAAGGCTCGGTGAATTTGATGTGCTCATAGGTATCAATCTCTTAAGGGAGGGACTTGATATCCCTGAGGTATCTTTAGTAGCAATACTTGATGCCGATAAAGAGGGATTTTTAAGGTCAGAAGTCTCGCTTATTCAGACAAGCGGCAGGGCTGCAAGAAATGTGGCAGGTGAGGTTATCATGTATGCAGATAAAATTACAGGATCAATGAAGAGGGCAATCAATGAGACAAACCGCAGGAGAAAAATACAGATGGAATATAATGTGAGGAATGGTATAACCCCTGAGTCAATAAAGAAGAACATACATGAATTGTTAGGGAGCGTCTATGAGGCAGATTACTATACCATTCCTGCAGTAGCCGAGAAAGGGGCAGAGTATCTGCCAAAAGAGGAAGTGGAAAAGATAATTGAGGCACTGGAAAGAGAGATGAAAGAGGCTGCAAAAAACCTCGAATTTGAAAAGGCAGCAAAATTGAGGGACCAGATCAAGGAACTTAAAATGGAGACGGTTCCCAAATAAGATATTGACGCAGTGTATTATAAGTGATACACTCCGCAACAAAGAGGTAAATAATATGCCAACAAAAAATCCAAGAATTAATGTCGTATTAGAAGAACCACTTTATATTAGTATTGAACAACTTGCAAAGCGTGATGGGGTTTCACTATCTCTAAAGGTGCGTGACCTTGTAAAAGAGGCATTAGAAATGGAGGAAGAGAGAGGACTATCCCTGTTTGCCGAAAAAAGAGAAAAATCCTTTAAAAAAACAAAATCTCTAAAACATAATGAGGTCTGGTAATTTTGCCTTTTGAACTAAAATACCATCCTGATGTGAGATCAATTGATTTGCTATTGATTAATGCAAAGCTTAAAAACCGTATCAAAAATGCTATAGAAACCCGTCTTATAACTGCTCCCCATCTCTATGGAGAACCCTTGAGAAAAACACTTAAGGGATACTGGAAACTCAGAGTTTGGGATTATAGAGCGGTGTTTAAGATTGTAGAAAATGAAGTATGGATATTTGGTATCATTCATAGGAAAAAGATTTATGGGATGATAGAAAGAAGGATGTAAAGTTTATCCTCAGCAGCGAGGAAATAGTGGCAGAGGGGAAAAAGAGAAAAGATTTAAACAGTGAAGATATTAAATCTTACATACCTGAAAAAGATACCCGCAAAAATGCTGTTCCCGTCGAACTTGCCTCTCATGACACATCAAAACCCAAGCCTAAAAAATATGAATGCAACCCCCACCTCGACCCGCAGCTATAGTAACGGCAATAAATAAAATTACAAAAAAGTCCCCCTTAGTAAAGGGGGCTATAAGGGGGTTGTGATATATATCAAGTTGTTTATTGCCGTTAGTATAATTTGAGCAGATAAAGCAGAGCATACATCCTTTGAAGTCATCACGGTTTCCATTTATAATCACGAGAGAATGACGTCGGAAGCTATTATCAGGTCATTAAAAAGGAAGAAAGACAGACGCAATAAGCGGAGAACCAAAACTTCCTGTTGAACTTCAGGGCGCGCTTTATAGTCTTTACGGAAACCATGAAAAATCATATAAACTCTGGGAGAATAATGGCAACGGCACTCCACCTGTATTTATTGTCGTTTGCAATAATACAAATGTTTCAAAACTTATATATGGTTCTTTCTCATTTCAAGTGGGTAATATATAATAGAAGAAAAAAGGAAAGGAGACATCAATGGAAGTTTTAGAAACATTATTCAGCAAGGCGCTCAAGTTGGAATCCCAGTGGGAAATAACAAAGATAGAGTTTTTAGAGAAAGAAGGAAGGATAAATATCTTCATTGATTTTCCTAAAGGGAGCGTTTTTCAGTGTCCAAAGTGTAAGAAAGAAGCAAAGGCATACGATATAACAGAGAAACGATGGCGGCATATGAACTTTTTCCAATATGCATGTTACTTGGTTGTAAGGGTTCCGAGAACAGAATGTAAAGAAGATGGGATACTCCAGATTGAAGTTCCATGGGCACGAAGCGAAGCTGATTTTACCTTACTCTTTGAATCATTAGCTATGACCCTATGCCGGGAGATGCCAGCAAACAGGGTATCCCAGATAATCAAAGTGGATGACAACAAGCTTTGGAGGATGATGGGCTACTATACGGAGGCTGCACGGCAATTGGAGGATTATTCTGAGATAAGCAAGATAGGTGTTGATGAGACATCTAAAAGCAAAGGACATGACTATGTATCCCTGTTTGTGGATTTGGGTGACAAGAGAACAATCTATGTTGCATAAGGAAAGGGTTCTGAGACGACATCAGAATTCAAGAAAGACCTTGTGGAACATGGTGGTAGTCCTGATAATATAACTGATATGAGCATAGACATGTCTCCTGCGTTTATTAAAGGCATAGAAGATAACTTTTCACAAGCAGAGATCACCTTTGACAACCCCCGATAGAAGCATTCGGGGGCAACAGCGCTGTAGATGAAGTGAGAAAGACAGAAGTCAGAGAGCAAGAGATATTACGAGGTCAGAAGTATCTATTTTTAAAGAACAGAGACAACTTAACTGAAATACAGAAAGAGGATTTAAAGGCAATAGAATCTATACCGAGATTAAACTTGAAGACGGTAAGGGCATATCATATTCGTGAGAATTTTCAGGGAATCTATCATGAGAAGACACGAGAGGAATTTGAGAAAGGATTAAAGAAATGGTATTTCTGGGCAACACACAGCCGTATTGAAGCG
>JACQQJ010000236.1 GCA_016207035.1 Nitrospinota bacterium
ATACCTTCTGAACCTTCATTGCTTCACGAACCATCTTTATCATCTTTTTATCAGTCAGACTCCATAACCTATGCCTCGTGAGTTCTTTATCCCGGACGTCTATATATTGGACCAGGGATGTGACATGGCTTGAAATTCTTTTAAGTATCCCGTCTTTATCATCAAATAGCAAAAATATAGGGCTAAGGTTTGCTTTAACAGACCTTAAAAGATTCAAGCGGTCTTGCTTAGGTTTTGCATGGGTATTTTCGTGCGGTAGAACAGAGCCTTTTTCAAAATCTTCCAATTTCATCAAGGCAATAAATCCAGCCCTGTTTTTCCTCTTGCCCCGCTCAACATAATCCTGGAGATAGTAATATATAGCTGGCTCTTTATCCTGCTTGAACACCCCCTGTTCAAGCCACGATTCAAGAAAAGATGCTGCACGGGTATACTTATTATCTCTTGAATTATCATCAGGAAATTCCTTGCCGAGTATGAGACGCACTATATTATAATCATGCTCCTCATAATAGCGGTCACGGGCTTGAGGGGTTATGACGTCATAAGGAGGGGCAAAAACCTTTTCTATATCTCTTACTTTTTCTTTATCGTAAACTGTTGCCCTAAACGCTCTGATATCTACCACAAGTACTTACTATCCTTCCATAATCTGGAGGCGGCAACCGGATTTGAACCGGTGAATAACGGTTTTGCAGACCGCTGCCTTGCCACTTGGCTATGCCGCCATATTTATTGAATTACAGAGATATTATATCTCAACTCTAACTAAAATACAACAAAAAAATACTTGACAAGTTTAGAATTCTATGGTATATTTAAAGTATCATCCCAGCAAGACTTGTGTCTTGCTGGCCCCGAGTTCTTGTGGACTCGGGTTTTTTATTATAAGGTATTAATATGAACCGAGTTATATTCTTTGTTGATGGATTTAATTTATATCACTCCTTGAATGATAATTCCAACTACAATAAATACAAATGGTTGGATATTGCTAAATTATCGCAATGCTTTATTACTAAAAAAGACCAACTTGAGAAGATTCTTTATTTTACTTCATATACGACTTGGGACCTTTCCAAAGTAGCGAGACATAAAATTTATATTAGAGCCTTACAGGCAGTTGGTATAAAAATAGTTTTAGGGGAATTTAAGCCTAGAGACAAAACTTGTCGTAAATGTGGTCAAACATATTCTACTTTTGAAGAAAAACGAACCGATGTAAATATAGCAATTAATCTTTTCCAAACGGCAATAAATGACCTATTTGATACAGCCATAATTGTTTCTGGAGATAGTGATTTAATCCCTGCAATTGAAGCCGTCAAAACAACATTCCCAGCAAAACAAATAGGGGTTGTAATCCCGATAGGTAGAAGAGCTGAAGCACTCAAGAATGCAACAGATTTTCATAGAAAGATACGAGAAAAGCATTTAGCAAGTTGCCAATTCCCTGATGTTATTTATCTTGATGGTAATCAAAAATTAGAGAGACCTCTTTCATGGAGATAAAGGAATCATGTCCATCTATTAAGGTTTTGCAGACCGCTGCCTTGCCACTTGGCTATGCCGCCATCTCAAAATCTACATTCTAAGCAGGTCGTTTCTGGTAAATAAAGATACTAACCTGTAACCTTTTTCTGCAAGATTTTCTCTGGCGCCTTCTAATCTGTCTACAATGGCTAAAACCTTGACTACCTTGCACCCTTGTTTTTCAACAACCTCTATCGCCTTCAAGATAGAGCCGCCTGTCGTAACTACATCATCCACAATCGCAACTCTTGATGAGGAATCTAAATTAGGCCCTTCAATATACCTCTGCATTCCATGTTTCTTTGGGGTCTTCCGGACTATAAATGCCTTTATGGGATTGTCTTCTACATAACTTATTGCAGCCATAGAGGCAGCGATAGGGTCTGCACCTAAGGTTAATCCGCCTACAGCATCTACTCTGGTATCCTTTAGCATGTCAAGGAATAAACGCGCTGTGAGGAACGTCCCTTCCGGGTCAAGTGTAACCTGTTTACCATCTATATAATAA
>JACQQJ010000237.1 GCA_016207035.1 Nitrospinota bacterium
AACGAAGTGAAGGGTCTAAAAATACTTGATATTATTATATTCTTCTGGTAGGTTATATTTATGGATAAAGCAAAAAAAGGGAATGAAAATAAGAAAGATATAGGCGATATTCAGGTTGAAATTTCTCAAGAGACAAAAAAGTGCAGTAAGGGGGTATCATCAGTAAATGAGATTGATGAATTAAAAAAACAGTTACAGGAAAAGGAAAAAGAGGCAAATGATACCCTTAACAGGCTTCTGAGGGTTAGGGCAGATTTTGATAACTATCAAAAGAGGATAAGTAAAGAGAGGAGAGAATTTGAGAAGTTTGCAGGTGAGGAATTGATAAGGGAATTATTACCTGTTATGGATAACCTGGAGAGGGCTATGAATTCTTCAAGGGGGACAGGGGAAGTTGCCCCTCTCGTTAAAGGACTGGAGATGACTGTTCAGCAATTTAAAGGTATGCTGAAAGATGCAGGGCTCATAGAGATAAAAAGCATTGGAGAGGTCTTTGACCCGTCGAGACATGAAGCCATTAAGCTTATAACATCGCACGATACCAAGGATAATACGATTGTTGAGGAATATGAAAAGGGGTATTCATTACATGACAAGGTCATCAGACCTTCAAAGGTTGCTGTAGCAAAAAACGAGGTTTAAATACTAAAAATTATGGCAAAACAAGATTACTATGAAATATTAGGGGTTCATAGAAATGCTACAGAAACTGAAGTAAAGAAGGCTTACCGCAAATTGGCATTACAATACCACCCTGATAAAAATCCTGCTGGGGATAAAGAGTCAGAGGAAAAATTTAAAGAGGCAACAGAGGCTTATGAGGTGTTAAGAGACCCCGAAAAGAGGGCACAATATGACCAGTTTGGACATACAAGAGAAAGATTTGATGGATTCCGTGAAACCGGTTTTGGGTTTGAAACTAACTTCGGAAATATTTTTGAAGATATATTCACTGATTTCTTCCGCGGGACTTCAAACAGGCGAAGGGCAAGACCACAGAAGGGGGCAGATCTAAGATACCATCTTGAAATATCTTTTGAAGAGTCTGCGATCGGCATTGAGACAAGGATAAGGGCCCCCCGGATGGAGATGTGTGATAGATGCAATGGAAGTGGTGCAAAGGATAGGGCATCTGAAAGCGTTTGCCTGTCATGCGGTGGAAGTGGTTATGTAAGATTTCAGCAGGGTTTTTTCAACATCAGTAAGCCTTGCAGTACCTGTAAAGGCGAAGGTAAGGTAATAAAAGATTTATGTCCAGTGTGTAATGGGATACGGAGAATAAGGAAAGAGAGGACCTTAACTGTGAAGATACCTCCAGGGGTAGAGAATGGCACAAGGCTCAAATTGAGTGGTGAAGGGGATTCGGGTACTATGGGTGGTCCTCCGGGCGACCTGTTTGTAGTAATATCTGTCAGGGAGCATCCTCTCTTTAAGAGAGAAGGGAATAATATCCTTTGCGAAATTCCGATTAGCTTTACCCAGTCAGCACTCGGGACAGAAATAGAGGTTCCCACGCTCAATGGGAAGGCAAAGATGAAGATACCTGCCGGAACCCAGACGAATCAGGTATTCCGTCTCAAGGGTAAAGGGATACAAGACCTTCATGGTTTTCAAGTAGGGGATGAACTAATACGGGTTATTATAGAAACACCTACACGACTCAATGCAAGACAGAGAGAACTGTTAGAGGAATTTGCAAGAATCAGCGGCGAGGAAATAAACCCGTTAGGAAAGAGTTTTTTTGAGAAGGTCAGGAGTATATTTGGATAGATAATAATTGCTGTAATCTCTTAAAAAACATATATTGCATAATGGTTTTCTCGCTTTACAGATCCTCCTTCCATGGTGAATAAACCAATGGGTAGCTGATGTCCATTTATCTTCTGGAATTATTTTGCATAGTTCTCTTTCAATTTCATCAGGGTCGTCAGAATTAACCAGCCCCAAACGGTTTGATACCCTGTTTACATGGGTATCGACAGCTATTGCCTGTTTACCATAGGCATTTCCGAGAACGATATTTGCAGTTTTTCTCCCTACACCCGGAAGGGTTATGAGTTCCTCGAGGGAATCGGGAACCTTCCCTTTGAAATCATCTAAAATTTTTTT
This sequence comes from Nitrospinota bacterium, assembly GCA_016207035.1. Taxonomy (GTDB): domain Bacteria; phylum Nitrospinota; class Nitrospinia; order UBA9942; family UBA9942; genus JACQQJ01. The sequence goes on from JACQQJ010000237.1 coordinate 2,110, forward strand.
GCAGCTATTTTTTAATGCCTTTGCCTTATTTTTATAAAACCCTGTAGGGCGAATATCTTCTTCTAATTCTTTTAAATCGGCATGTGCATAGTCTGATGCCCCCTTATATTTTTTAAAGAGTGATTTTGTAACTTGATTCACCCTCTCATCTGTACACTGGGCAGATAGGATGGTGGCAACAAGGAGTTGTAGTGGTGTTTTAAAATCGAGTTCAATGCCTGCATCTTTATATTCCTTTTCCATGAGTTCAAGGATTTTTTTTGTTTTGAAATCTTCTTTTTTCATTATTGCCCCTATACCTGTAATATGCTATATTGTCAATCCATGATATTAGGACATTATGCGAATACCTATTTAATTCACAAACTGGTCAAGAGATATAACATAGAGTTGAATCTCTATCTTCTCCTTTTTGGTGCATATCTCCCTGATCTGATTGACAAGCCTTTAAATAAATTTTTCCTTCTACCAGGGCGAGGTATAGCCCATTCTGTTATTGTTCAGGCACTATTTTTTTTACCTTTCTTTTTTCTCATGCCGAGGTATAAGAGGTCTTTTCTCAGCGTCTGGTTTGGATGCATATTACATCTCATTCAGGATACGATATTGTTATCTATAGCATTCTGGCCAATAGTGGGTGACCTCTCAGACTATCGAAGATTTTCGGTGGTAGAATCATTCTATAACTTTTATGTAGAGGTAAAATATCCATACACTTTATTGGCAGAGATCATAAGTTTTATCTTATGCGGATGTTTCTCCCTCTATGAGTGGATATTTAATATGAAAGAACTGGCAGAGGAAAAGGTCATTTTAGATGATAGAGATTACAATAGCTAATACCTTATTGGTATTTCCCCATTGGTCTGAAAATGGGAAGGTCTAGAATCCACTCTATATTAAAAAGCTCTCCTAAAGTTCCCAGCCCCAGAAGGAACACATAGAGTATTAAAATAGCAAGCCCTATTTCAGCCTTATGTATATGAAAAAATTCTTTAAGCCTTTGAACCATACTATATGCCGAAAATTCAATGTATTTCACTCTTTAACTCATTACCTCTGTACCCCTGGATATAGACCATGATTATTGAGACCAACACCCCAATAGCCCCACCTGCCAATACATCCAAAGGGTAATGAACCCCTATGTATACCCTTGATATTGCAGAGAGGGATGCTATAAAAAAGAGGACAATTATGTATCTCCTGTAAAGGTAACTTAAAATAGTGACTACAGTAAAGATGGTCTGGGAATGACCCGAGGGGAATGATGCCAGTCTCAGCGGTTCAAATATTACATTTATATGAACCTTCCCTTCCTTAATTAACCCTGCCATATCACTTAGCGGACGTGGTCTGTCTATCATTTCTTTTAACATATGAATTACTATCCCCCCTAATAAGAGAGAGGATAGAATGAGTATAAAATTTTTCCTGTAATTTTCCCTGTCATACAGGTATATCATTATACCAACAATTGGAATTATTACATAATTTGAACCGAGGAGTGTCAGTGAGGCAAACAATATGTTATTGAAAGGGCTTGCCCATCCATTGTTAATCATTAAAAAAAGACTCCTGTCAATATCTAAAATTGTTGTAATCATAAATTTTTTTACTGTCGTGAGGTTGTTAAAAAGTATACCCCTCCTGCCATAAAAATGATATTTGCACTCCAGGCAGATATAATCGGGGGGAGTTTACCGGCATGGCCTAATGATACACTCATTGAAAAGGTGAACCATATTATAAAACCTAAAACTACACTGAGCCCCAACCCTACGGTAAATCCACCCTGTCTGCCGGTCCTCAAGGAGAAGGGGATACCGATAAGTGCCATTATGAAGCCTACTGTCGGGAATGATAATTTTATATGCATATCCACCATATACTTTGTGGCATCCAATCCTTCCTTTTTAATTTTCTTTATATATTCCCTTATTTCCTGAAAGCCCATCTCCTCCGGGCCGATACTAACATTCATGAAATCATAGGGTCTTTCTTTCAGGACAAAATCCCGGGTCTTAAAGTATTCAGAGTTGAATGAACCATCTGCGTCAAAGCTCCTTATCCACCCATCTGAAAATATCCATTTTGTCCCTGCCCATTTTACATGTCTGCAATCTATCCTCTCATTCAACTTACCATCATGAAATCTGAATATAGATACACCCATGAGGGTACCCCCCTCGGCATTGAGTAAATCTATATTCCAGAGGGAGCCATCATCAGACCTGAACCAGATCTTGTTTTTTTTGTATATACCCCGCTCCTCCTGTTTTTTTATATCAACCCGGTAGGTATAGCTCGTCAGGCGATTTGTAACAGGCAAGATATATTCACTATTTAAAAATATAAAGAGACTTATGAGTGCAGCGGTCAGAAGGATGGGCATGGTGATTATATGAAGCCCCATGCCACACGACTTCATTGCAATTATCTCATTATGTCTTGACAGTATCCCCATACATATTACCGTGGACAGTAAAATTGCCATCGGAACCATAAAGTAGATAAATAATGGCTGCTTGAATAAGAGATATTTTAAGATTGCAATGAGGGGTGCCTTATATTTTACAAAGTCCTCTACCTTCTCAAAAAAATCTACGACGGTGAAGAGGAGGGTAAGGGTTATAAGGGTAAAAAGGAAAATCTTCAGATATTCTCGCAGTATATAGAGGCTTAGAGTTTTCATCTCTTTACCTTCTCCAGAACCCTTCCCGTGAGTAAAGAGAGTTTGTCTCCTATACTTACGATAAACTCAAATGGCATCTCTTCGCGGGATATCCTCTTAAGCAGATATATACCGAGCCACCCAATAATAATATTTGGAAACCATAGGGCAATAATTGGTGAGATACGCCCCTCTCTCCCTAAAGACTGTCCAGCTACAAGGAGTATATAGTCTATGATAATGATAATGAGACCGACTCCCAAGCCACCCCTCCTCCCTGACCTGTGGACCCTGATACCTAATGGTGCACCGAATATACCAAAGACAATACATGCAAAGGGAAGGGAGTATTTTGTTTGAATCTCAACTTTTTCTATAAATGTTTCCTTGTTTTCCTTTCTGAGCTCTTCTATCCTGTTTTTCAGTTCTTTTAAAGACATTTCCCTTGGCTCCTTTATCACTGCCATCTTTCCTTTTCCTTCTTGCATATCAATGAGGATGTCATAATTATAAAAAGAGAGAAGCTGATACCTGTCCATTGTATCTCCCATTCTGTGGATAGTTCCGTCCTTTAATTGCAGTAGAATTTTCATGGATTCAGGGTGTGATATAAAAGTCCCTTCTCTGGCTGTAATGATATGGGGATCTGAGTCTCTCTGGGAATCATAAATAAATATACCTTTGAGTCGGGATGAGCCAATCTCCCTCTCCTCTACATACATTATCAGTTCCTTAAAGTTATCATTGAAAACCCTCTCTTTAATATCAAAGTCAGCCTTTCTTATGGATATCTGAAATATAAAATTTTTAAATGCATAATTCCCCCTGTGCTGCAGGTTGATCATAATATAGCTGCTGGCAAGATATGTTATGAAAGACAGGAAAAATACGGGGAGCATGAGTCTGTACATACTCATTCCACTCGCACGCGCTGCTATGATCTCATTATCTGCTGAGAGGCGGCTGAATGTCATCAGAGAGGCAAATAAGACAGAAAGGGGTATTGTTAAGGCAAAGAAGGCAGGGGAAATATAGAGAAGAAGGATAAGGATATCTTGAATAGCCACACCCCTGTTTAAAATCATCTCTGATAGAAAGTGAAGCTGGTCAAGGAAAAGGACAAGGGTTAATATAGATACACTGAGTATGAAAAATTTCATCAGTTCCCTGAAAATATAGCGGTCTAATATCCACATAAAATGCCTCAGCCAACTAAAATATCTGCAAAACCTACTCAAAAAATATTTTTTAAATTATACTACATTTTTTATCTTTGTTTTAATATCCTTTATACATGGCTTTATTTTTTAAGGATAAACAGACATTTTGCTTGAAAAAATGAGTAACTGCTATTATAGTAAAAATATATGTTAAATACTTTTTTAAAGGGGGGGGATTACAATAAGATACAAAAATATCGCAGATTTTAAAAAATCACTGGTTGGGATTGTTGAGGTAAATGATAATTGGATTCATATAACCGATCCTTCTCAATTAAGAGGTGAACTCCTCGATAGACTGGTCTTCAATGCGGTATTTAATGAAGATAACCTGATAAAAGGTAACTGCCGCTATCTTATAAAGTCTGTGTCAATGAATCTCGGCGTTAGACCAGCATCCATTCAAGAACTCTATGAGGAAATAGGAAGGGGTTTATATAAAGGATTTACTGTCCCTGCAATCAATATAAGGGGTCTCTCCTATGATGTGGCAAGGGCGTTAATCAGGTCTGCAAAGAAAAATAATGCAGGTGCCTTTATCTTTGAAATTGCAAGATCAGAAATTGGGTATACCGGGCAAGCCCCTAAAGAATACGCAGTTGTTATGATGGCAGCTGCTCTGAAAGAGGGCTATACAGGACCTATTTTTATACAGGGTGATCATTATCAGGTAAATGCCAAAAAATTTGCAGCTGATAGAGATAAGGAGCTTTCTCAATTAAAAAAACTTATACAAGATTCCATAACTGCTGGTTTTTATAATATAGATATAGATTCATCTACCCTGGTAGATTTAAGTAAGCAAGATTTAAAAGAGCAGCAGAGGCTAAATTTTGAAATTGCGGCAGATATGACTGTATATATAAGGGAGTTACAGCCAGAAGGTATAACTATTTCTATAGGTGGTGAGATAGGTGAGGTTGGCGGAAAGAATAGCACGGCAGAAGAGCTCAGTGCCTTTATGGATAATTACAGAAAGATACTGAAAGACAGGGGTTATATAAAGGGGATAAGCAAGATAAGCGTTCAGACAGGGACAACACATGGTGGTGTCCCTCTGCCTGATGGGACTATAGCGAAGGTGAAACTTGATTTTGATACCCTTGAGAAGTTATCAAAGATTGCGAGGGAGGAATATGGATTATCAGGGGCTGTTCAACATGGCGCATCTACCCTCCCTGATGAGGCATTTGATAGATTTCCAAAGACAGGGGCTGCAGAGATACATCTCGCTACAGGGTTTCAGAATATGATATATGAGAGCAGATACCTCCCTGATGACCTTCGTGAGGAGGTCTACAGGTTTTTGAGAGAGTCATTTGGAGCTGAGAAGAAGGCAGGGGAGACTGAAGAGCAGTTCATTTATAAGACAAGGAAAAAGGGCTTTGGCCCATTCAAAGAAAAACTCTGGACATTACCATCATCTGTCAGAGATGCAATTGGTAAAGAATTGGAGGATAAGTTTACTTTTCTGTTTAAGAAACTGAATGTGGTCAATACCTATGATATTGTAAATAAGGTTATAAAACCTTTCGAGGTTAAACCCGATTTAAAGATGGAGGCAGGTGTATGATAGCTTTATTTAATTGGTTCCCCTGATTTGGAATTTTTATTTCCAGTGAAGTGGGTTAGAAGTTTAATTTTTACTCATTCTCAAGAATTCTTTGGGAAGATTGGAGGAAATATGTATAAGAAGAGATTGTTTATAATAATTTTTATTTTGTCAGTTTTTATTGCCTTAATGTGCTTTGATG
>JACQQJ010000234.1 GCA_016207035.1 Nitrospinota bacterium
ATTTTATATACCTCTTTGCTGAATAAAAGCCCAACATGGCCAATGTTGTTTATTTCTCTATTATTGCCTCCTTCCAATCCGCTGTATTCATAAGGTATTACCATCTCATCAAATGTAGTATAAATGGCAGTAGTCTTAATATTGACTGGAGGTTCTCCTAATTTTCTTAAAAATTTACTCCCTGGCCTCATCTCTTTACCACATCTACTGATGGAAAAGGACCAGAGCTTTGAGCCTCCAAAAGGTGTTCCAAGTGTAATCAGTCTATTAACATTCTTTGCACCATCAAGATTTTTTATATAGTTAAGGGCTACAAGTCCCCCCATACTGTGACAAATGAGATCTACTTTTACAGCACCTGTCATACTTATAAGAGATTCAACCTTACTTTTTAATTGCAGAGAGAAATCATCTATCCTTTGCCATGGTGGGGAATAGGTAAAGAGGTATATATTCTTATAACCATCCTTCTTTAACCTCCATTTTATTGGATACATTGTTAATCCCCGCATCATATATCCATGAACAAGAATTATTGGGTTATGAGTATCCTGTATCCCCCCCTCACCCCTGCCCTCTCTTAGCTTGGGAGAAGGAATATTCTTTGAGATGAGTTGGAAAGGGAAGGAGATGTAATCTAACACAAGAAGAGTGAGATGGGCAATTACATAAATATACTCAAGGGCAAAGGCAATGAGAGTTTTGTAACCCTCTTTCTTAAATTCTGAGAATATTGTTTTATCGCCATATCTTTCCCTATATTCATTACTGTTAGAAAATTCATACCAGCGGATGGCATAAACAATGATAAGGTAGATGAGGGTCAAGGAGAGAAATGTACATATGACATCATACATGGTGAGCCTTCAGCGCGTCCCTACGGCGGGCTCAGGACGATTATGGCAGATTATTGACCTTCGTCTAACACCTGCCGAACCTATTTTCTTCCAATATAGACGATCAACAGACCTATAATCATAAGGATGAATCCAAGCCCCCTCAATACACTGTCAGGCATATCAGGGAGTCGCTTTGCCAACTCCTTCACATATTCAGGAAAGGCAAAGTATGGTAACCCCTCTACAATCAAAACAAGTCCTAAAACTGAAAGAAAGTATGACATAGCCAATAGTGAATTAGTGAGTTAGACACAAGTTATTTAGAAAACAAACAATTAATTCACTAATTTTCTAATTCACTGTCTTATTTCCCTATACAAAACTCCTGAAATATTCTGTCAAGCACATCATCAGAGTATGTCTCACCGGTAATCTCACCAATACTTTCGAGAGTGAATCGTATTTCAGATGCTATAAATTCAAGTGAGATATTATCATGTATTGATTGAATAGCTCTCCGAAGAAAGTCGCCAGCCTTTAAAAGCAATTCTTTATGCCTCTCCCTTGTAATAAACGGGCTTTCTGGAATCTTACATGACCCCTGGAAAATCATTTTCAATACCCTATTTTTTAATTCATCCAAACCCACACCCCTCAGGGCAGATATCCTTAAAAATTCCCCCTCACCATGATACCCTTCCCAAAGAGGAGAAGAATTATGTGGTGAAATTTTATCTCCAATATCAATTTTATTGACAGCAACAATTACAGGTTTATTCTTTCGTTTAATATCTTTTATTAAATCTACATCTATTTCATCTAAACCCTCTGAACCATCTAAGAGAAAAATAACCAAACCTGCCCTTTCAATAGCACTTCGTGCCCTTCGTATCCCTTCCTGCTCAATAAATCCTTCAGACTCCCTTATACCTGCTGTATCTACAATCCTGATCATCAGTCCATTTATATTTATCTCCTCCTCAATGATATCCCTCGTTGTACCGGGTATTGAAGTTACAATTGATCTCTCTTCATTCAATAGGGCATTCATGAGACTTGACTTCCCAACATTTGGGCTGCCTGCTATTACAACTGAAACCCCTTCTCTATAAATCTTTCCATATCTGTATGTATCAATTAGCTGTTCTATATCATTCAATGTAGCCTCTAATTTTTTCCCCAACTCCTGCTGATCTCTGAATTCAATATCCTCTTCTGGAAAATCTATAGAGGCCTCTATCTCCGACAGTACATTTATCAATATATCTCTTATTAAAGCTATCTTTTTTGAAAGCCCCCCCTGCAATTGCATCATTGCAGATTCAAGGGCTAAATCAGATCCTGATTTGATAATATCAATGACTGCCTCTGCCTGAATGAGATTTATCCTGCCATTTAAAAATGCCCTTTTTGTAAATTCCCCTGGTTCCGCTATCCTTGCACCATTCTTCAGCGTTAAGCTCAAAATCCTCTGAAGGGGGATACTGCCACCATGACAACTTATCTCCACAGTATCCTCTCTGGTAAAACTCCTTGGCGCATACATGATGGTAAGGAGAACCTCATCTATTTTCTTTCCCGTCTCCATGTCAGATATAAAACCGTAGATAACCTTATGGGATTCTGTACCATTCAGACCTTCCCCTTTCGGTGTTGTAAAAATCTTTTTTGCAATAGATAGGGAGGCAGGCCCGCTCATCCTTACAATACCTATCCCACCTTCCCCGGGAGGGGTTGAAATAGCTGATATAGTATCAGATAGTTTAACCATGGCATAAAGCAGGATACAGAAGCTTTAAGTCAGAATTTATTCCTTCTGCCGAAGTCTGTCTTCTCTCTTCTGTTTATAGGAGAGATTACTACCTTCCTTTCAAAGCCTTCTCCTTCACTCATGGTTTCAACAGATGAATCATCCTGAAGTGCCATATGGATTATCTTTCTATCGCGGGCATTCATTGATGATATTTCTGCGGATTTTCCCGTCAACCTCACCTGTCTGGCAAGCTTTTTTGCAAGTCTGCTCAGTTTCTCTCTCCGCCTCTCTCTGTAGTCTTCAGTATCTACAAGTATATTTACCCTATCCTCAAATTTTCTATTAACAATCCTGTCTACGATATGCTCCAGAGAATCGAGTGTTTCCCCTCTCCTTCCAATGAGAATCCCTCCAAGATTACTTAAAATCTTCAGATGTACTATATCGTCTTTTTCATCCCCTTCAACCCTGGCATCGATTTTCATACCACTTAATATCCTCTGGAGAACCTCTGTAGCTTCTATAACCTTTTTTACCCCTCTATTTACAGGCAATTCATTCAATGCAGCCCTCACCTTTACCTTCTTTTCACCAAACCCAAAGAATTTTTTTTCTTCCCCAATAAACTCTACTTTAATATTATCCCTCGACACAGCACCAAGCCTCTTCATGGCATCCTCTACTGCATCATCTTCAGTTTTACCCTCACCCTCTACCCAATCATCCATAAAGCCTCCCTATTTAAACACTGATGAAACATTCATGCCGACAGGTTCGAACAAAGAATAAACAAGGTCACAGAGGACACAGAAAAAGACATAAAGGACGCCAGACACCAGTGCACCAGAGCACCAGTAAAAAACTGGTGACTGGTGCGACCCATCCACTGGATGGGTACCCCGGACTGGTGACCTTTTCTTTGGGTTCACTGTGGCAAAATGGCATTTGCACAGCACTATTTCCTTATCTCTTTATTTATTACATACTGCTGAGCTATTGATAGAATGTTATTAACAAGCCAGTATAATACTAATCCCGATGGAAAATTCAAAAACATAAATGTAAATATAACAGGAGTTATAAGCATTATCTTTGCCTGTACCGGATCCCCACCCGAGGGAGTCATCTTCTGTTGTATAAGCATCGTAGCACCCATTAAAATAGGTGTTATATAATAAGGGTCTTTGTCTGAAAGGTCTTTTATCCACAAGATAAATGGTACCTGCCTTAATTCAATACTTTCCATAAGAACCTTATAAAGGGATATAAATACAGGTATCTGGATAATTATGGGCAAAAAACCACCAAGAGGATTTATCTTATTTTCTCTGTATAATCTCATAAGCTCCTCACTCATCTTTTGTTTGTCGCTCTTATACCTCTCCTGTATAATCTTCAACTCTGGCTGAATTCTTTGAATTTTCTGCATTGACCTGAAGCTCTTCTGGCTCAAAGGAAAGAAAATAAGTTTAATAATAACAGTAAGAATAATTATGGCTATACCATAATTATGGGTAAATGTATAAAGTAACTTTAAAATCTTAAATAATGGCTTTGCCAGAAAATCTAACCAACCATAATTAATAATCTCCTCTAACGATACATTGTAAGATTTAAGTCTCTCCCCATCCTTTGGACCGGCATATAATATAAGCCTGTTGTCTACTCTTTCATTCATAGATGTATACTCAAGCCCGGCAGAAATTTCATCCCTTTCAGACACCTTAACAATCGTTTTTAAATTTTCCTTCATTAAAGGTATAAGGGCTGCTATAAAATATTTGTTCTGTATTGCAACCCAATGTATATCACCTTCATGATAGACCTGTTCCCCCTTTCCTTTTAATTTGTCTGAGACCAATTTCCTGTCTATAAAGGATGTAGGTCCTTCGTAACTACGTTTATCTGAATTACCCTCTGATTTTAAGCCACTTCCCCAGAGAACCTGATACGGGGAGACTCCCATGCGCGGTGTACCATCAATTCTTATATTTATATCAATCTTATAATCATCATAATGAAAGGTATACTCCTTTGATACCTTAACCCCTGAACTATTTTCATAAAGGAATTTAATTGTGGAACTTTCCTTTTCCGGTGAAAGGGAGATCATATCTTCAGTATCTGCTACATTAAATAATGCAGTATTGATAGTATGAGAAAAACTTTTATCCATGAACTCTAACATTATCGGTAAATATTTATCCTCAGTCTCTTTAATGAGATTAACAGGCCTGCCATCCTTCCCCTTATATCTTTGTAAAAATAGTGTCTTGATTTTCCCTCCCCTATTGGTCAGGACTATCTCTGTCAACTTTGTATTTATTCTTATCTCTCTTTCTTTGGCAATCCTTTCAACATCCTTATTGTCTCCCTCAACCCCAGGAATTATATTCTTAATTTCAGGGGTAACAATGGTCTTCTCATCCTTCTTACCCTGCACAGATTTTATTTTTTCTGTATCAATGGTACTCAGATAGTAATATTGATAAAGGATAAAAACCAATGCAGAAAGAAATATTGCAAGAAATGCCCTTTTTTCCATATTATATAGCCTTTGTTGAAGGTTTAAAAATAATCAGTAGGAAAGGAGTAAAAGGTGAGAAGTGAAATACCTTCATTGTTTATATTGATAATCCGTATCTACATTAATCCCTGATTCAATCGTCGATAACAGTATCTTTTCTATGTCTTTGAATGATAGCCCTTCAGCACCAAATTTAGCTACAATTACAATATCATGTGATGGAATAAACCCCTCTTTATTTCTCCTGAAGACCTCTCTAATTAATCTCTTTATCTTGTTCCTTTTTACTGCTGAACCAACTCTCTTTGGAACAGATATACCAATCCTTGTAAACCCTTGCCCTTTTCTGATACCGTATATTATAAAAAATCTTTTATTTATCCTCCAGCCTTTATCAAATACCTCTTGATATTCCCATTTCTTAAGAAGTCTCTCTTTTTTGTTGAAAGACTCGCTCCCCATTTTTCGAGTTAGATTGTAAAGGAGTTAATAAGTTTATGAGTTAGGTGATTAAGAAATCCAAACCCCCCGTTCCTGAACCTTTTAAACGGTTAGCCTCTTTCTCCCTTTATCCCTTCTCCTCTTTAATACATCCCTGCCTGACCTTGTAGACATCCTCTTCATAAACCCATGGGTTCGCTTCCTTCTCACTTTACTTGGCTGATATGTCCTCTTCAATTTCCCTCTCCTGAAATTTAACTAAATATTTAGATCATAGTTATTTGATATTTTTTATATTTATCATATCTATCTCAAAAGTCAAGAATTAAATATCCCTGTAAAAAACTTGTATTTTACCCCGTTACCCGTAGAATGCCCCGCCCTCCTGCCTGTGCGTGGCACGCAGACAGGTCAGGACTGGGTAACAGGGTTTACTGTGCTTCCCCAATTTTTTTAAATTAAGAGATTAATCGGTATGAGGATTTTATAATATACAAGGAAATTATAAAATTTACCACAGAGGCAAGGAGACACAGAGAAAGACAGATAGAACACCAGACACCAGTGCACCAG
>JACQQJ010000235.1 GCA_016207035.1 Nitrospinota bacterium
CAATAGGTTATAACAGATAATCAAGGTATTATATTCTTACTAAAATACTATTCATTAACCTCTTAAAATCTTCTTTACAATCTCTTCAATCTCATCATCAAATTCTGTCTTTATTATCTTTCTCAGATTTCCGATAGACTTTTGTGGAATGCCAAATTTATGTTCTAACACCGCTTTTTAGAACCGTTCTTATTTTTTGTAATTTTCCATTTCCTTCTGGTTTTCAGGTCATAAGCATCCTCTCCTTCTCTTACGACTCTGGTTCCTTTATATTTAAATCTCTTAACAAGATATTTGATTACAGAAATAAGATAAAGAACCTCAAACCCCTGCACTTTTATCAGCCCTTTCTGTTTTACAAACATGGGAAATATTAAATCCTTTTCCATCCCGTCAACTACAAAACCGTGTGCCTTAAGAAAATCTACTGAAAATAGTTCTGTATGTTCTCCTGAATCTATTGAAACAGATTCAATCCTTCTTGGAAGATTTATTATCTTCTTATAACGCGTTTTCAGATAGTCAATAATAAATTTTCTCGGGTCAATAACAAAACCGGTTAAATATTTTTTCCCATTCTTATGAACATCTATTTCAAGGTATCCATAGTCAATTTTAAATTTTTCTTTATTCGAAATTGGCCAGTCTTTACCATACCAATCCATTCTATAAAATTTTGCAATTGAAATATGCAACATATTCTTATCTATAACTGCGTACATATATATTTAATCTTTCTGGTCTGCACTCCTGCTTATTTTGTTTATCTCCTTCTCCATCTCCTTTTCAACAGCAATGATTTTAGCCTGATACTTCGGAGTCCACCCATGCTTATGAGGTTTGCACAATGCACACCCCTTCGATTTTTTATCCTTGTAAACTTTTCCCATATTATCTTCTATCCAACCTTCTCCTTCTGTTAAATATTTCTCGGCTCTGCCAGAAGCTTGATACCTTCAAAAATCTGCCTGATTTTAGAGGAGGGAAGGGTGCCGATTTTCTCAATGAGGTCTGATTTATTGACCGTGATAATTTGGGTTATATTAACAACGCTGTTCTTTGGAAGGTTGCCTTCACCTTTTTTAAGGAGGACATTGCCTGGGGCATTTGCCCTTTTTAGATTGGAGGTAAGGGCGCAGATAACGACGGTATTAATTCTGCTCTCGTTGAAAACATTATTTTGAATCACCACATGGGGATGTCTGTATCCGGGTTCCGAACCATGAGGCTCTCCCAAATCAACCCAGTAGATGTCTCCCTGTCTTATGGTCAGAATAGCTCCTTTAAAACCTTTTTTGAATAATATTTCTTGCTTTTCCGCCTTAAGGTCTTTTCTTCAACAGTTTCTTCTTCTGAATATGCCTTATTGAGCGCATTTAAAAGGTCTTGCGACTCCACTTTTTTCATGAATTCCTTAACAGCAAGGTAAAATACCTGACTTCTTGAGCAGTTATGCTCCTCTGCGAAGTGTTCAACCTCTTTAAAAAGTTCATCTGGAATAGATATAGCTGTTTTCATACTAAAAGATTACCATATGTTATACTTTTGTCAATACTTACCTTCTCTTTGCTTGGCACGATCAATTGTGAGTATGTTATTTTTTTGAAAAATAGAAGAATAGATGTGAGATTAAAATTTCTTTTGAATTTTTACAGGTGTGTTTTGACCAAAAAGAATATGGGAAATCTAATACTGGCTTATCAATCAGGTTTATACAGTGAAAAATCCTGACTTTTTCTTTAAGCTTTCGAGGAATGGTAATGTCCAGAATAAACGAGTATTAGGCACGTGCATGTGCGGAGAACAAGCGGATACGAAAACACCTTCAAGTTTATGCTTCTTGACAATCTCTTTTAGATTTTCCTTCCCATTCCATTCTCCTTCTGCTTACTCTTTGCCTACTCAAAGCTTGGGGCTGACCTCCAATCTCGTATGGAAAGCGTTGTAAAACGCTCTTCGCTAACTCTCCATGATTCGCCTTCCCCTGATACTAATATTTTCCCATCAGGACTAAAAATAACAGAATGAACTGGCTTGTAAGCCGCTATTGTCTTAATCTTATTCCCCTTTACCATATCCCATAATATGATTGTTTTATCGCTGCTCCCTGATGCTAACATTTTTCCATCAGGGCTGAAGACAACTGATTTGACACTGTCAGAATGACCTAACAGAGTTTTTATATTTTTTCCTTTTGATACATCCCAAAGAGCGATACTGTAATCGCTACCTCCTACAGCCAACAATTTTCCATCTGGACTGAAAGTAACGGAGTTAGTCGGATCATGGTTATCCTCGTTACGATGGAGTTCCCTTATTCTAACTCCTGTTTTGACATCCCAAAGAATTATATTCTTATACCCCCATCCCCCCGATGCTAATAGTTTTCCATCAGGACTGAAAGCAATAGAATTAATACCAAACTCATGTCCTTGGAGTTCTTTTATCATATTTCCTGTTTTGACATCCCATAACACTATATGTCCAACTTCGCTCCATCGAGGAGTACAACCTGCTGCCAACAATTTTCCATCTGGACTTAAAGCAATAGAGCAACTTTCAGTAATTGGGTTAAGATCATGAGAGAAGTTCTTTATAGAGAATGTTTTTATCTTATCACCCGTAGGAACATCTAAGAGGGCAATTGAGGCATCATTCAAGGCAGAGGATAATGCCGCCAGTGTCTTTCCATCGGGACTAAAAGAAACTTTGTTATAACCCTGAATAACCTTTATCCTCTTCCAAGTTGTTGTATCCCAAAGATTGATAATGCCCCTCTCATCTTCACCTTCATCGTAACTTCCTGACACCAAGATTTTACCATCTGGGCTAAAAGAAATAGATTCAATGGTATCATGATGGGCATCGTTAATTGTTTTGGCATTAGTTACACCAAATGATTTTCCTGCAAGCAACCCCCCTGCAACAAACATTAAAACTAAAACCATTAACCTTCTCATGTAACTACCTCCTTTATGTATTTTTTTAATTTACTTAAAGTTTAGGAAATTATAAAAATTTGTCTTTGCAACTATTTGAAATAACAATTACTCACCTCCTAAACTCTCTGGAAATCTCTCTTACCTTTTCAGGGGAACTGAGTATATCTATCGCCGTCATCGCAACTACCTTTGTCATCTTTATCATCATATCCATAGCATATTTTGAAATTGCAGCCTCTGCAAATTCGGGTGAATGATTTACTATATTACTCTTTGCAATTGCAAATTCGGGGTGGATAGTTGGTATGATTTGACTTAAATTTCCAATATCAGAAGACCCGATACCTGCTGTCTCCCCGATTGAGTTTTCTTTGAGTCCTAATAATTCCATGTTATCTCTCACGACCCCTGCCAGTGTATAATTTGGCTTAAAGGGATGATAGACAAATCTTCCTGTATCTACCCTTAGTTTACACTGTGTAGCCTTTGCTGCCCCTCTGGCACAGTCTTTTACCTTCTCCACAACCTCTTTAAAATATTTCATATCCAATGCCCTTACATAAAATCTTGCTGATGCCCTGTCAGGGATAATATTTGGTGCCTCACCACCCTCTGTTATAATACCATGAATCCTCACATCTTCTTTCAACTGTTGTCGTAATGCATTTATGTTATTATAGGTGAGAATTACTCCGTCAAGGGCGTTTATTCCCTCATAGGGAAATGCCGCTGCATGAGAGGATTTGCCAATAAAGGTAAAGGTTATCTCCACCACTGCAAGCATTTTCATTGCTACCCTCGTCTTATTTGAAGGATGAGCCATGATCGCCAAATCTATACCCTTAAATACACCTTTCTCGATAAGCCTGATTTTTCCTCCTCCACCCTCTTCGGCTGGGGTTCCTATGACATAAATCTTACCATCTAAATCTGATGCAGTATTTTTTATTGCCGTGGCTGCCCCTATACTTATTGCACCAATCATATTGTGTCCGCATGCATGTCCAATCTTTGGGAGGGCATCATATTCGGCAATAAAGGCTATAGATGGGGTTCCCCTTCCAAATGCTGCGGATGCAATAAATGCTGTGGGGAGTCCTCCCACACCTCTTTTTATTTTGAAACTCTGGCCATTAAGAAAGGATGTAAGGGTGTCTGATGCAAAGAATTCTTTGAAGGCTAACTCAGGTTTTGAATGGATATTTCTGCTTATGTTTATGAGTTCAGGCTTAAGTCTTTCAATCTCTTTTATAACTGCTTCCATATAGTTCATAGCTCATAGCTCATATAAAAAATCTATCAGCTATAAACTATCAGCTATCAACTATGGGCTATGCTATATTTCTTAATATCCTTAAATAGTTAAGCTCTCTCGGTATATCGCACTCTTCACAGTAATTATGCTCTGCAAGTATTTTTATATCATCAAGTACCCTTCTGTCACCTTCAAATAATACCGACTTCAGACCCTTATCAGCAATCAATCCACCTGCCTCCATGATACTCAGAACAGATTTTGCATTAAATCTCTGTCCATTAACAACTATATATGTGTCTGTACCATGTTCATTAACAATGAGGGAGATATATGTTGCAGGCCTTGCATGAAAACCGAGGGGATGGGGAGGGGGGAGTTTATATTGATCAATTTTCATATATGATGAAAGTATCTTCTCAGCAATTACATTACCACTTTGCAGATATTTATCGCTGTAAAAAAGGGCAAAGTTAACAATCCTGTCAAGGAGGAGATCCTTGTCTACAATATGTGCAATCTTTTCTTTTACCTCTCCTTTTCGTATCTGATTTTCATGTCTTTCATAAAAATGGGATAACCATCTGATTATCTCTAACAGGTGCAGAGGGAGCGATATAAATCCCCTGAGGTTTTTCAAATTTTCATCAGTTTTTTCTGTCAGGGTATTTTTTACATAGGTATCATAATCTGATTGAACGCTGTGAATAATATTTTTGATTTTTTGAGCCTTCTTTTCATCTATCCTTGAAGGAATAAAGTCCATTAATTCATTGATGCCCCGTCTTTTTCCCAGATTTTCCTCTCTGAAAATCTTTGCCACCTTTCTAAATTTACTCGAAAGCTCCAGTATTCTTTCCTCTTCATATTTAACCCTGTCTTCTTCTATGTTATAGGGTAAGTGTTTTTTTGCCGATACCTCTTTAAACTCCTCTTCGCTTAATCTGTCTTTGGAAGTGAACAGTCCCAAAGACTGTGCTTCGGCATCAGCGGCTTTAAAAAGGGATTTAATGGATTCATTAAAGAAATCCAAAGTCTTGCCAGACTCAGCAAGAAACTCCATATTTTCATTTTCTGGCTCACCAATATTATAGTCAGGGTATCTGTCTATGAGATGTTTAAGCTGAAATGATGCTATGGAGAAGTTTCTTATAGATGCAACCAATTCGGCAAAGAATACCCAGGTCCTGTTCTGCCTGGCTCCATGGTCATCAAGAAATATTTCAAAATGGTCAGCCTCAGTCATCAGATGAGAATAGAACCTCTTGGTAAGTTCACGAGAATCGGAGAGGATAAAGTTGTATATCTCGAAGAATCCCGATGAAGCCTTTTGAACCAATGGAAGAAACTCTTCATCGTTTATAATTTTATATATTGATTCCGAAGTCATAATATATCTATTTGTATTTCAGTTGAAAGCCCTTTCATCCCGTTAGAGATTTATCTCTCAACCGGGAAGCCCCATCTTTTCTAACTGGGTTTACTTAATACTTTATACTGTCTCCGCAGCACCTTTCTCAGGTATTTCTCTTTCTGCCATCTCTCTTGTTGTGACTTTTTCTCCCTTTTCCCTTGTCTCTTTCAATTTCTGCTCGTGTTTAGCCCTTTCCTCATTACGCTTGTTATCCTGAACCAGGCGAAGCCTCAATTTTCTCTGAAGCCTCTTTAATTTCTTTTTTGTTTCTTTTAGCCCCCTGCCAGTCTTTGCATTCTCAACTGATTTAAGTTTATCCTTCAACTGGGTTTTAATCTTCTCAATACCTTCCTTTAACTTTGA
The DNA here is from genome assembly GCA_016207035.1 of Nitrospinota bacterium. GTDB lineage: Bacteria > Nitrospinota > Nitrospinia > UBA9942 > UBA9942 > JACQQJ01. The sequence goes on from JACQQJ010000235.1 coordinate 5,975, forward strand.
TGCCTCTGCCATAATATTTCCTCCCTATAAATATTTTGATAGCGTCCCTCAAATTTTGCAAAAGTATTTTTATTGGGAAGCCAGGAATACTGTGTCTACCAACCTCTATTTATAAATTCATGCCCCAATCTTTTATGAACTTCAATGGTAGCTCCAATAATTTTTTCTGTTAATTCTTCATATTCTAATCCCCTCCTGTTTTCCTGGTTTCCTTATATAAAAGTTTTGGGACGCTCCTCAATATTTCTTCACCTTTCATTCTGTTTTATTATACCTTAATTTTGTATATCGTATTATATACTGGCAATGATAAATTGCGGCTTTGGCAAGGTAGTGGTGAACTATGTAAAAAAGTCTATACTATCTAAAAGTAAGTGTCAATTTGAAAATCTCTCATATTAATTCCTTTGACAGCAGTTTTTGACAATGATAGACTCCACGCAGTTTTACTAATGCCGTTACAACTTGATATAGACTACTTAAGGCTTCTGCAAATTGTTATCTGTCTCTCAAAGCAAATTTAATCTTTAGACGGAATTAGTTGTAACGGCACTAATGCGCATGATTTTGGCTTACATGCAGATGAGAGGAGGAGAGCCATGATAAGAGCCTTACTTATTCTTATGCTTGCAGTTATAGGAGGAATTGTTGTCGTCATACTTGCCGGCATATTTATCTACAACAAACTTGTCCGACTTAAAAATACCGTAAAGTCATCGTGGTCAGATATAGATACCCACCTGAAAAAGAGATACGACCTCGTGCCAAACCTTGTTGAAACGGTTAAGGGGTATGCAGCTCACGAAAAGGGGGTATTTGAAAAGGTTACAGAGATGAGGTCAATGGCAATGCAGGCATCAAATCCCGGTGAAAAGGCAAAGGCTGAAAACATGATGAAGGATGCACTCAAGAGCCTCTTTGCAGTTGCAGAGGCATATCCTGACCTTAAGGCAAATGCCAATTTCATACAGTTGCAGTCCCAGTTGAAGGAGATTGAGGATACCATAGAATATGCAAGGAGATATTATAATGCAGTTGTCCGTGACTATAATACCCTTATAGAGTCCTTTCCCTCTAATATAATCGCAGGGCAATTCAGGTTTGAGCAGTCAGAGTTCTTTGAGCTTGAGATGCCTGAGATAGAAAGAAAGGCGGTAAAGGTAAGTTTTTAAAAATGCACTATCATCTCTTCAGTAGGAAACTACAGAAGCTGATACTGGTAACAGGCTTTACCATTTCTGTCTTTATTTCCCCCCTCTATGCCCAGGACTTCACCATCAAAAAATTCCACTCCGATATATTTATCCAGGAAGACTCGTCATTTATTGTTAAAGAGACCATAGAGGTGCAATTTCATAGACCGAGGCATGGTATCTACCGGGAAATACCCTTCAGATATGTGAATGAGCTTGGAAATATCCTTGAGACCCCGACAAAGGCCCTCTCCGTAATTGATGAAACAGGGGAAGGGTATACCTATAAGGTCCAAAGGACAGGCAATGTCATACATATAAGGATTGGTGATGCCGAAAAATTTGTTGAAGGACGGCAGGTATATGTAATTGCATATAAGGTTGAGAATGCAATTCTGTTTTTCAACGACCGTGATGAACTCTACTGGAATGTTACAGGCAATTACTGGCAGGCGCCCATACATGAGGCATCTGCAAAGGTTATCCTCATAGCAAAGAATAAGAGCTTAAACCTTAAGGGTGCATGTTATACAGGTATATCAGGCTCAAAAAAATCAGATTGTAGTTTTGAAACTTACGGACAGGGGGGTGATTTCTCTATTAAGAGAAATCTTAATGCAGGTGAGGGCTTCACCATTGTATTCGGGTGGGACAAAGGGGTCGTATCGCCTCCATCAAGGTGGAAGAAGTTTCTCTGGGCTTTACATATAAAGGAAAACTGGGTCTTTTTATTTCCGCTTTTTTCCCTGGTATACATGACAAACCTGTGGCACAAAAGGGGGAGAGACCCAAGGGTAAGAGAGGCTATAACGCCTATGTATGAACCTCCTCACTATAAACAGAAGCCAATCTCCCCGGCAGAGGCTGGCACCCTGATAGATGAAAAACTTGATTCGAGGGACATAACAGCGACTATGGTTGGTCTTGCAGTAAAAGGGTATATACGAATAGAGGAAGTAAACAGTGAAGAAGGGATCATATTCGATTCTAAGGATTACTACCTTAAAAAGCTTAAGGAACCTGATGAGGGTTTAAACATCTTTGAGAAAGGGCTTTTGTCAAGCCTGTTCCCATTATCCACGCAAGCCAGGCTCGTCTCTGACTTAAAGAATAAATTCTACACAAACCTCGCTTTACTAAAGGCAAGTATGTATGGAGAGGTTGTGAGGAAGGGATATTTTCTCAAGAGCCCTGAAGATGTAAGAAATTATTATATAATTCTGGGAATAGTAATTGCGGTATCTGGAAGTGTTTTAACGATCTTCATTTTGCCTGATTATGTAACTGGTAAGGGTATAGTCTCATCTATACTATCCGGTTTTCTATTCTTGTCCTTTTCAAGGGGAATGCCTGCCAAGACGAGGGCTGGGGCTTCTGCTTACATGCATGTGCTGGGGTTTCAGGAATTTATGAATCGTGCAGAAAGGGACAGGCTCTTGAGGATGGGAGATGAAGACCTCTTCTCAAGGTTCCTCCCCTATGCAATAGCGCTCAATGTAGTGGATAATTGGGCAAAGGCATTCAAGGGTATTTACCAGAATCCGCCTGAATGGTATGTCTCTGCCGGAAGATTCGATACATTCAATCCTCATAGCTTTTCTCGTTCAATAAACTCAATGTCTTCAAGCCTTGCCAATGCTATGTTCTCGGCACCGAGAGGAAGTGGTGGAGATTCGGGCGGAGGCGGAGGTTTTGGCGGAGGCGGTTCTTCTGGGGGCGGGTTCGGTGGAGGGGGTGGGGGAAGCTGGTAAAAGAAAACCTCTACGACTATGCAGGGGCTATCCATGTTCACTCCAGTTATTCCTTTGATGGAAATGTCTCAATTGATAAAATCATAGAGGCTGCAAAAATGACGGGTATTGATTTTATTATGCTGACCGACCATTTCAGACTTGATGCAAAGAGGGATGGGCATGAAGGGTGGCATGGGCCAGTTCTACAGGCACATGGTAAAGATGTCCTTTTAATAGCAGGGGAGGAGATTTCACCGCGATATAATCACTATCTTGCATTTGACATAAATGAGCCGATAGTTCCGAAGAGGTATGAGGGTAAGCCACAGAAATATATTGATATGGTGAACAGACAGGGCGGTTTTGGTATAATTGCACATCCCGACCATGAAGGAGCAGGGCTATTTGGGGTAAAACCTTTTCCATGGATAGACTGGTCTGTGAAAGGATATACAGGGATGAGCATATGGGATCTTCAGACAGACTGGCAGGAGAAGTTGAAGAACTATCCCTCTGCGATCTTGAGTTATTTTTTTCCTTCCCATTGCTTATCTGGTCCCAAAGAAACTACCTTGAAACGGTGGGATGAGTTGAATAAAGATGCAAGGGTTACCGGGATCGGAGAGATAGATAACCACAATGCAAAGAGGAGACTCTTTGGATTGAACTTTTATATATTCAATTTCAGGTATGCCTTCAGGACAATAAGGACACATATTCTTACAGAAAGACCCTTTACTAAAAAAGATAGTGAGGACATACATATTGTCTATCAGGCAATTAAAGACGGCAGGGTTTATGTAGCCCATGAATATTGGCACAGTGCAAAGGGATTTTCCTTTGCTATAGAAGATGATGAGAAGGAGGTTGCTATTGGAGGGGAGTTTATTTTAAAAGATAAACCAGCCTTTATTAAAGTGAAAATCCCTGTTAGTGGATTAATCAAAATAATTCAGAATGGAGAGAAAGTTTATGAGACAGCTAACAAGGAATGCAATTTAGAGATAAAAGAAAAGGGTATTTATAGGGTTGAGGCATATCATAAGGTATTGGGAAAATACAAACCATGGATATATTCAAATCATATAAATGTTATAAAGTAATATACCTATCTTTAAATTTTTCCCACTCTACTATGGATTAGAATTATGTTCTAGCTCACTAATTCGGTAACTTTTTGGAGTTTATCAAAAGGTGTTTCATAATTCAAGCCACCATGCTTTCTGAGGTGGTTATATTCAAATAAAAAAAAGTTTCCAAGGTTTAATATCATGTCTTTCTCTGATTCAGCAGATTTACACAGATTCAAACAGGCTTTATGCAGATAAACCTTGAATATTTTTATCCAGTGAATTCAGTTAATTTTTTTTATAATCATGTAGTTTCTGCGTTTATCTGCGTCTCATTGCATTTTTTGGATTTATTTTGTCTGCTCCTGCTCCAGATATTGCCTAAACCAGTGTACAGCTTTTTTTGATGCCTCGTTCACAGTCGGCGGATTGTCATAGAAGTCAAATTGAGTGCCCTTCATCCAATAAAAATCTTTTTTGGAAATTAGTTTAGCGTAAAATCGTTTGGCTCCATCAGGAATGGCTGCACTCTCGCTGTGAATTAAAAGAGTAGGGAGTGAAATCCTGGCAGCTTCTTTAATAGGGTCAAATTCCAGCCATTCATGCCATGACATGACAGCAAACTGATTTTTCCATTCCGGTATAGCGCCGCGGCTGGGGCTCAGGTAGTATTCAAAGGGACCAAACATGGCTGCATTTTTGTCTGTTACACTGCAGGCAGGCACCAAATCATTTACTCCGGTCTGCTCATATTTTCCTCTTGCTGCCTTGCTGGTAGCAATCTTTTCACTCACGCTCTTCTCTCCCCCATAAACGAGCTTTACAATATCCGCATCATGCAGCCATGGGGCGATAGATACGAATGTCTTTATGCGATTGTCCTCGGCTGCAGCAATAGCCATATAGCCGGTGCTCGCACATATTCCAAGTCCTCCTATTTTATTCTTGTCAATCATTGGCAGGGTCTGTAAGAAAGCAACGGCATTCTTTATGTCCTGAATTTTTCTCTGTGGAGACTCATATTGTCGCGGCTCTCCGCCGCTCTCTCCGTAGCCGCGAAAATCAAATACCAATGCTGCAAACACTTCGCCTGCGAGCTTTTTGGCATAAGTGCCTGCCATTTGCTCTTTGACCGTAATCCATGAGCCGGTTACAACAACAGCAGGTATTCTCTCACCTTTTTTGTAATCGGCGGGGGTATAGAGTATACCGCTCAGCTTATCCCCTTCGCTCATAAAAGTTACTTTCTGCTCATTCGGTATTTTAGCAGCGAGGGCAGGTATATTTTTATTCCCTTCCTGATAAAGCAGATGAAAAACCATTTTTGAAACCTTCCACCCTGATGGTGTCTTGACAAGCTCATGCTCATAAGTTCCGTAAACATCCCACAGGTCGCCGCCCTCAGCGTAAGGCAAAGAATGAATGCCCCGCACATAGGAATAACAGGCGGCTGTGTTACCGTTGATTTTTACATCGTGGTTTGTGACAAAATGCTGCGTAAATTTTAATTTTGACAAAAAGTCGCTCCATCCCTTAACAAGGTCAACAGCTTTCACTTTGCCGCCGGGTTGCCCGCTCAATGAGCTGTAATCAATAAACGGCTCATCTATAAAGTAAGACTTGCATACTTCCCATTTGCGGCGGTCAACACTTATCACCACACCATTAACAGTATCAACGACCTGTTCACGATCTGACTTATTTTCCATGTCATACCCTCCTTTGCATGATTGCAGCAAAACAAAAACTATAGCTGCCAAAACTCCTCATATAAAATATTTCAAACTTGTCTTCATAGATATTTCATCCTGAGTTAGTCTAACTTCTCTTTTCTTTAATTATAAGAAATAAGAAAAGTTTTGGCTTGAAAAAATTTGCTGTTTTGGAAGATTCTTGCTATAAATTTGCTGCAAAGCCAATGGTGTTATCGCTTGCGAAGACGAGCATACTCTGCCGGCGTTATGCCGACCTGACGTTTAAAGAGCCGGGTCAGATGGCTCTGATCTGCAAAACCCAGTTCATAAGCTATTTCCGCTACGGAGCGTTTGTTTTCACCCAGTAGTTCTTTTGCACGATCTATTTTACGGCTGAGAATATACTGGTGAGGACTCAAACCAACAGTTCGCTTAAACTCACGGGCGAAGTGATAAGGACTTAGGTTGACGAGAGCAGCTATATCTTCGAGCCGAATATCGGTGGAGATATAGGTTTCTATAAAGTCAAGCAGGCTGCGCAGTTTTATTCGTGGTATTCCTCCCCTCATCTGGCACGGTCTATTGTCGGCAGCAGAAAAATGAGAGGCAATATACACGGACAGTGCGGCAGTCAGGCTGTCGCTAAAGATTCTGCCGTTCATCCCACCATTTTGAGCCTCCAGCAGCAATGCACGCACTAAATATTCAAGCTGAGGGTCTTGAAGACTGTAGTGAAGCCGAAGTTCTGTCTTTAGAATTCCAGCAAGACGCTCAAATTTATCAGAATCAAGCACAATAGCACCATAAGTGCATACCTGTTTGACACGGTGGGTAAAAGTCTCGCCAGTTGGATTCAGCCAGAGAGTGCCGGGTGGCATAACCTCCCGCTTAAATCCATGGGGAGTCTTGCGTTCAAAGGATAGAGATACATTACTCAGATTAATCGCCAGATAGTGGCCTGACACCGAGAAGTCGGTGGCATCCCAGCCATGCTGCACACCCTTTTCAACCACCACTCCATCCCACCCAAGGTTTTTACTGGAGAATTGAATCCCTGCCCCCTCCAAGCCATTGATGCGTTTGCCTGAGATATCATCCACAAAGGGAATTAAGCTTGTAAATGAGCGGTTATAAAAGAAATTGTTTTTCATGGTGTAGAGTATAAACCTCATGAAAAATTGCTGTCAATGGAAAATTTTGAAAATTGGCGATTGTCTGTCTAATCTTTTCTACACTTTTATATTATACGCTGTGAGGAATAGGAAAACAATACCAGGTATGAGCACGGTGATGTTCAGGTTGACAGACCTTATGTGAAGGGACTTAAACTCCGTCTTAAGTAAGTATAGAAAAATCGATAATTATTAGTTTTATATACACTGCGAAAACGGGATAGCCAAGAATCTTTTTCAAATTTTTGGGGGAGTTGAGGAGGGTTGGAGGAGGGAAGAAAGTAAAACTTAAGCCCTCCCATTAATTTTATACGGAAAAATGCCGAAAACCGCCATTTTTGAACATCTGTCCCCTTTTCTTTTCCGAAGATTGCAACTTCAACCACGGCGCGCCGCCTCGATTGCAGCGATGTCGATCTTTTTCATCTCCATCATCGCATCGAACGCACGCTTGGCGGCGGCGGGGTCGGGATCGGTTATCGCTTTGGTCAGAGCGATCGGCGTAATCTGCCAGGACAAGCCCCATTTGTCCTTGCACCACCCGCACGCACTCTCTTCGCCGCCGTTGCCGACGATCGCGTTCCAGTAGCGATCCGTTTCGACCTGGTCAACGGTCGCGACCTGAAACGAGAATGCCCAGTTGTGCTTGACCCCGGGTCCGCCGTTGAGCCCGAGGCAGGGAATTCCCATCACCGTAAACTCGACCGTCAACACATCCCCTTTCTTCCCCGACGGAAAGTCGCCCGGTGCGCGGTGCACCGCGCCAATGGATGAATCGGGAAAGGTCTTGGCATAAAATCGCGCCGCTTCCTCGGCGTCACCATCGTACCAAAGGCAAATCGTATTCTTTGCTTGCTTATCCATGTCACTCCTCCATCGTTATGAGCCGCCCAACGCCGCAGTAAAACGGCGCGCTCGCGGTCCAAGGGCATTGGCTCGGCCGACATTTCCGCATCAATGAACTCCGGCTTAACTGTAGCGTTTCATAGCGACAAGCCTCTAACGCCTGAATTAAGCCGCGCCACGAAGCGGCGTCGGCTTGAATGAATTGTTAGCGCGCATTGATGTCCTCTTAACATCACCACATCTCATTCGCCATCTTTTTGCGTCGAGCCAACTCCTTCTCGCTCGGCTCAGCGCTCGCGAACGAACCGGGCCGGATATCGCCACCTGGTACATAGGTACTCATCACAACGCCAGTGGTCGAAACCTGGGAGCGAACGAGCCGCAGCGCGAGTGGCTTGGCGGTTTCGCCAAAGAGGCGCTTGCCCCGCCCAAGCACCACTGGAAAAGTCCACACGTTGTACTCGTCTATCAGTGATGCGGCCTGCAGCGTTTGAATCAAATTGCCGCTGCCGATGATCTGCAGATCAGGACCCGGTTGGGTTTTTAGAGCGGTGATTGCCGAGACTACATCGCCGCGGAGCAGGGTCGAATTGTTCCAGTGGAGCGTCATTAATGTGCGCGAAGCAACATACTTTTTTGCTGCATTGAGCGTCTTTGCAATCGGATGGTCATCCGGCTGATAAGGCCAGTACGCTTCGAATATCTCATAGGTCCTGCGCCCGAGCACCAAGTCCCGATCCTTGCCGTCGAAACCTGATGCTGAGATGTCCATGCTTTCGTCCCCATACCCGAACATCCAACCTCCAAGGGTAAAACCGCCGGTCGGGTCTTCTTCCGGTCCGCCGGGTGCTTGCATGATGCCGTCAAGCGACGCAAACGTAGATGCGATGAGCCTTCTCATGTGAGCACTCCTGTAGTTTTTAACATAAAAAGGGGACAGATTTATTATTCCATACTTTTTGGACGCCCCTGTCCTCTAAACTCAATTCGTTTTCCAGTCCTTTTTGAAACTTCCTCTATAAATCTATTGCTACCAGTTAACTGACCCCTTTGAACCACCTGCCTTATTA
>JACQQJ010000025.1 GCA_016207035.1 Nitrospinota bacterium
GTTATAGGATTTATATTATTCCTATTTTTCATATCCATCACATGCAGAGGGCCTGAATCAACTTCAACCAAGCCCCAGGCTCCAAAGCCTGCTCAGGACTTTACCTTAAAGGATATCAATGGTAAAGAAATAAAATTAAGCAGTCTTAAGGGTAAGGCAGTCATGGTCAATTTTTGGGCAACATGGTGCAATCCTTGTAGAGAGGAGATGCCAGATCTTCAGCAAAGTTACGATGAAAATAAAGATAAAGGGTTTATAATCCTCGGCATCAATATCAAGGAGAGTGAATCAAAGGTATCTCAATTTGTTGAGAGTTACAAAATAACCTATCCGGTTCTGCTGGACATTGATGGCTCTGTGAGCACTCTATATCAGGTATTCGGTGTCCCCATGAGCTATTTTATTGATAGAAATGGTCTTATCAGGGATAGTTTCATAGGAATGATGACATACAGTGATATCTCAAAGAGATTAGATTTAATACTTTAACCCCTTAACAAAAAATCTTGAAATTAATACAACCGCATTAAGTAGTTTGTAGTGCGACCCTTTAGGGTTGCCTGATGCGAGGCTAAAGCCTCGCATTACATGTCAATTTATTTATTATTCTGGAGTTTCCCCAAAATTTAATCATAAAACTCTTTTACCACAGGAGGAACTTACATTTCCAGTTCTTAATATCTCTTTGTCTTTGTTATTTAATAAGTTATCTCTCTTGTGTTTGAAATTTTGGGGAATGTCCAAAAATTATTAAGATATTGACACCTATTTTACGCCGTGATAAAATTTTTACCTTAAAATAAATTAAGAGAGGAGGTGACGCTGTAAAAATTTGGAAAGAGGCAAAGGGGTTAAAGAATATTGTAACTTCAAATGAAAAGACTTTATCGGAGGTAAAGAAGCGGTATTAAAAGGGAAATGAACATGTTTTAACTGTCATGGTGAGAAGGGAAGAGGGGGTTGTGAACTGGTAAGCTCCTTCAATCCTCCGCCGAGGAATTTTGCATACGCATCATGGCAGGAGGCAAGGACTGATGGCGAGATATTCTTGGTTATTACTAAAGGGACAGAAAATAGTATACCCCAATTTAGAGATGTGTTAAGTGACGATGAAAAATGGTCTTATTAAATATATAAGAAAATTGGGAAGGCAAATTGATTGGTAAATAGTAACTAAAGTAAAATTTTTAAGAAGGGGGGTTTAAAATGACTAAGAGATTTAGATGGGCAGTTATAATTTTAATTGGATTAACAATTAGTTTTGTTATCAGCAATATTAGCTATGCAGAAGATGAGGTTGCAAAACTGACTACAGCACCAGAGGTTCCGCCGGCATTAAACAGAGAAGGAGGTGCTAATGTAATAGTAGAATTGGAGACAATTGAGAAGGTAGGCCAGTTAAGCAACCCATTAAATCCGAAAGTGACAACTGTAGACTACAATTTCTGGACATTCAATGGGACAGTGCCTGGCCCATTCATCCGTGTCAAGGTAGGGGATAATGTTACATTTATTCTGAAAAACAGAGTTGAGAGTAAGAATACTCATTCTATAAATATACAGGCTGTAACTGGTCAAGGTGGCGGGGCGAATGATACCCAGACAGTTCCGGGTGGAAAGACATCATTTCTCTGGAAGGCACTGAATCCGGGTATCTATATCTACAATTGTGCTACAGACCATATGCCTACTCATATTGCTAATGGTATGTATGGTCTTCTTCTCGTTGAGCCAGCAGAGGGTCTCCCCAGAGTAGACAGGGAATACTTTGTTGTTCAGGGAGATTTTTATCCTGAAGGTAAGATGGGCGGTAGGGGACTCCAGATATTCTCAAAACTAAAAGCACTTAATGAAAAGCCAGAGTATGTATTATTCAATCCCCTGACTACTGGGGGAAAAATGGAGGCAAAGGTAGGTGAGACAATACGCATATATGTGGGAAATGGTGGACCAAACTTAACCTCAGCCTTCCACATTATAGGTGAGATTTTTGACACTGTATATCCTGAAGGGTCAATGGGCTCTGCACCTAACAAGAATGTCCAGACAACATTGGTACCCCCAGGTGGCGCTACCATAGTTGAATTCAAAGTAGAAGTTCCATCAAACCTCATCCTTGTTGACCGTGCAATATCCAGAGCTATAGATAAGGGTAGTGTTGCGTTTCTTTCAGTAACAGGCAATGAAGATCCCAAGGTATTTAAGCCCCTTAAGGGAGAGGCTGCTGCCCATTAAGGTGTCTTATGGATTCACTCGATCTACATCAGGCATACGCAAGAGATAGGAATACATTAAATGCCCTTTACTTTGAAGATAGGTTGCCAGCTTATTGTTTATGGGGAACACCGCTTGGTTGGAGACCTTGACTGGAGTAACAATACAAGGGCATTGGTAGTGAGTTAAGAGGAGGTAAAGTGATGAAGATGCGAATTTTCTTAAATATGGCGGCAGTATTGCTTGTAATGGTTTTTTACAATGCCGATGCCTCAGGTGGAAGTTTTACTGATAATGGAGATGGCACAGTAACAGATAAAGATACAGGTCTTATGTGGCAGAAAGAGGATGATAATACAAAAAGAATTTGGAGCGATGCAATTACCTACAGTGATAACCTGACCCTTGCAGGACATACAGACTGGAGGCTTCCTTCCAAAAAAGAGCTTATAAGTATTTTGGATTATGGAACATATAATCCTTCAATAAACAAAACCTATTTTCCTAATACCGATTCATCGACCTATTGGTCGTCTACTATCTACGCGGACGATACATCCTATGCGTGGAGTGTGCATTTCTACGGTGGCGGTGTCTACGGCTACAGTAAGTCAGGCGACGGCTATGTCCGATGCGTTCGCGGTGGAATGAGGAGGTGAAGTATGAAGATGCGAATTTTCTTAAATATAGCGGCAGTATTGTTTGTAATGGTTTTTTACAATGCTGATGCCTCAGGTGGAAGTTTTACTGATAATGGAGATGGCACAGTAACAGATAAAGATACAGGTCTTATGTGGCAGAAAGAGGATGACGGTGTAACAAAGACATGGGAGTCAGCAATTACATATTGCGAGGGGCTTTCTCTTGGAGGATATACTGACTGGAGATTGCCGAATATAAAAGAGCTTGAATTAATAACAGATGATACCAAAAATAGTCCTGCAATAGACTCAGCCTATTTCACAAATACCAATTCATCGGATTATTGGTCATCTACTATTACCGCAGAAAGTAAATCTAATGCGTGGCATATTAATTTCTATAGTGGTAGTGTCAATAGCAGCTATAAGTCAAACGATTACTATGTCCGATGCGTTCGCGGTGGAAAGTAACCCTTGATACTTTCTAATGAAAGCAAAACAAAAAGGGATAATAGTAGTTCAAAGTTTTAAGTTGTAATGTAAGGAGTTATCAGCCATTCCGGCGGTTAAAGGTTAAGAACCCCATCACCTGTTTATTTTCATCATGAAACCACCCCTTACCCCTCAATTACGAGAGGGGTAAAGGGATAAGGGTTTATATTGTAAGGACTTCACTCCTTATACTTACAATTACAGAGAACTCTTATATATTTTACCAGGTCCCACATATCTTCATCGCTAAGCTGCCCCACAAACGGTGGCATTGCCTCGCTCTCCTTCATCGTTAATCTGCCGGAAGCCTCAGCTGGACCAAACTTTATAACATTAAAAATTTCTTCATCTGATCTTTGTGAGAAATGCTCTGCATCTGTATGGGCGCGGGGTCTCATCCCCTCCTCTAAATCTGCCATCAATAGTCCATCCCCTTTTCCTGACTGTCCATGACAGGGTCCACAGTAACCAAAGTAATTCATCTTGGCAGTTTCATCACGATATTCTTTTGAACCCCTTTCACCGACAAGACGGGTTTGAGTATAATCCACTTCCACGAATTTCTCACCCTCTCTTGTCTTTTTATAGCTTAGCCAGTCTCTAACCTTTCCCTTTCCAGCGGTAGCCATTGCATAGGTACCCCCGAAAGCACCTATATCAGCCCTGCTTCCGTCAGCATCGTTATATTTAGAATCAGGGTCACCAGCATTTACAGCAGGAGAACCTGATTTTAATCTGAAATCTCCCTTTGATACATTCACAAGCAATGGGTCTTTTATAATTGCCCCCTTCTCCTTCCCCTCCTCCTTCACATTAGTCTTGTTATGAGCATTATTCCAGTAAATATTGTAGGATAGTTGAGGCGCCACCAATTCTTCTATACCCGACTGGACCGCCGGTTCTTCTACTACCTTAAATCCTGTCACCGACGCACCTGTAATGATATTATTCTTAACTACGGAACTCGTCACCTCAGTGTATATGCCAGTAGGATTATCTACAATATTATTATTTGCTATCGTAGGTTTCGACGATGCACAGTATATGCCATAAACCTTATTCGAATACAGTATGTTGTTCTCAACAAATGGTGTTGAATATAGCATATAGATACCCATCACTCCATTCTTCTCAATTATGTTATTCGCTATAAGTGAGGTTGCGCCGTGAGATAACAGGATACCTGCATTATTATCTACAACCCTATTATTCAATATAGCCATAGCTGCATTATGACCTCCCTTGATACCTGCATCCATAGCATCCGAAGATTTACCTCTCAAACCACTATTTCTAATTGTAAATCCTTCTATAACTGCATCATTTGCCCCAACAACTACATTACCATCCTTCTTTTCACCATCTATAACTGTCTTTTCATATCCTTCCCCTCTCAATGTTATACCTGCCTTTAATTTAATTTGCTCTTTATAAATCCCTGCAGAGACCTGAATTATATCTCCTGGATATGAGTCATTAATCGCATCCTGGATAGTCTTGTATTGTGAAGGGACAGACAGAACCCTGTGTATGGCCTCAGCGCCATTAAAACCACTCCCCATAGCAACTAAAAGAAAAGAAAGAATCAAGGCGATTATACTTCTTTTCAAAAAAAACATTTTAATGTTTCTCATAAAAGTTTCTCCTCTTTAAAAAACTTCAATTACACTTTAACCTAAATTATGCGTGAATTTATGAACTTCCCAATAACAGCAGGCTTTAGCATTAGACTAAATTCACTTAAAAAGTGGAAGACCACCCCTCTTTCCCCTCCTTATAAAAAGGAGGGGAAAGAGGGGTGGTTTACATTCGTGCATAATTTGGGTTTAAAACTAAATCCTTACCCTTCACCTCCTTTCCCAAAAATTATCCCAAAAAATGCGTGAAGGTAAGAATATCTTGAAATGTCAACATATAGTGTGAACCTTTAGATTCGCATTTAGCGGGGCTAATGCCTTGCACTACAACAACTTTGTTAAATTCACGCATAATCTGGAATAATATGTTATTATATATTAAAATATATTAATAGGGAATATTTTATAAAAATAAATTGTTTTAATCTCATGAGGAATTAGGTGAGGAAGAAGGAGTTTGAAGAGTTAGCCCTGCCCCATATTGATTCTCTATATAATTTTGCTCTTAAACTAACAGGAAATGTAACTGAGGCAGAAGATCTGGTTCAGGAAACATATTTAAAGGCATACAGATTTTTTCATAAATATAAAAAGAATACCTATATAAAGGCA
>JACQQJ010000023.1 GCA_016207035.1 Nitrospinota bacterium
AGAGAATTATAGTCGCTGTCGGATTTTTTTTAAGAAAATTTTTGAGCAAATTAAATCCTTTTGCTATACCTTCCGGTTCATAGACAATTATGTTAAGATTAAGGTTGACCGCTTCCTGCCAGAGTATAGGGTTTAACTCAAGACTTTCTAATAAGAATCGCACCCCGCGAAACCTGCCGGTATTGGCCCAACGTTTGAGTTCATTATAGACGCTATCTTGAGTATAGTCAACCAGAAATACCCCGGCAAATTTTTCTGGATTCTTAGTAACTGCATTTTGAATATAAGTATTGTTAAATTCACCTAAGTATTGAACCAGCACCGCACGGTCAACCCTGGCTAACTTCATAGCCTTTTCAACTTCCGGTAATGGTTTGTATTTAGATAATCCACAATGAACATATGCATCAACAAATTCTGTCTGTAAGATACTCTCCTTATACATGAAATACTTCTCGTGGAAATTTGTTGAGTACCTCAACGCCGTCCTTGGTCACATGACATAAGTCTGCAATGGGATTAATCAATATGTTCGTTCCAGGTATCTCTAAGCAAACATGCAATACGAACACATTTCCAGGAGTGAGAATTTTTTCACTACCTGCTATGAGAAATGGTTGCTCAGAGTAATCTAACCCCTGGCCATGACCAATACGGCCACCCTGTATCCTGTAACCAAACCGTTCTGCTGCCTCATCTCCGATACGTATCAACTCCTTGATGGGTAGTCCCGGCTTGATTGCCTCTATGACATTATCTTGTACCCTGAGGTTTGCATCTACAGCCTCAGATGCAACTGAACCAAGCCTCTTGCCTATGGTCCCAGCTCGGTCTGACTGTATCCAATATCCCTTATAGACCACATAGGCGTTGACATTGATATAATCACCCTTATGTAATCGGCAATCATGTGCCTTGATAGAGAGTTTACCGGCTAAGAGATCCCCGCCAGGTGCGGTATGCATACAATGATATACAAAATCTGCTCCACTGCGTTTGGCTGTGCGGTCCATCTCTGCAGTCAGTTCGTAGCCCCACACCCCATCCTCTAACTCTTCTATCATTGTCTGATAACTGAGATCAGAGATGGCGGCTACTTTCTTGATAATGGTCATCTCTTCAGGAGTTTTAATTTGACGTAATTTAGCTACGATATCATCAATCTCGGCAATTCCGCTCTCAATAGATGAAGTCAAATCCCGGTAGATGGTTACTGGCATGGATTCTATACCTGATATCCCGATTGGGAGACCATCACAACCATTATCTTTCAAGATGTGGTTAATCTCCTTACCAAAACTTCTGGTTTCTGTAGATGCTTCTTCACCGGCTATGTTTGGGGTGTATGAGCTGGATATAGCCCGCAAGTCCGGTGAACCTACCAATCGCACATCTCTTATCCACGAAACTTCCGAGATCTGCTCTAACATATACTCTACCCCTGCAACAAGAAGAACAGGTTCCCCTTCCCGTGGTATTACTACCATAGTATCAGTAATCCGGTCTAAATTGGACCAATTGGTCAAATATCCAACATGTCCGGTCTGTCCCCATTGGTGGACCTTTGGAGCAGAATAGGCAACCACACATGAAAGTCCTTGTTGAATAACAAATTCACGAACCCGAGCAATCCTTTGTTGAAATTGCGACTCGGGTATCTCATGTTCACTTTTAGCCCACATAATTTCAACCTACCTTCTGCGTAAATTAGATAATTCAAATACCTCCGGATTGACACACCACTTAGGTCTGTAGCCGTGAAGTACAGATATTACGTCTTTACACATAGAACGGTAACAACGTGCCTCTGCTCCGGCAGTAGATGCCAGGACGTGAGGTGAACCGATAAAATTTGGATGTGTAAAGAGTGGATGCTTAAAATCCTTGGGAGGTTCATCTGGAAATACGTCCAGTCCTACCCCAGCAAGACGTCCATCCCGTAGAGCATCATATAGAATGTCCAGGTTTTCTATTAAGGCACCTCGTGCGAAATTTACCAGATACGCACCCTTTTTTATCTTAAATATGTTGGAACGATTTATTAGTCCAGATGTCTCAGCCGTAGATACGGCATGCAGACTAACTACATCAGAACATGCCAGCAAATCATCAACTGTCTTCAACTCTGCACTTACTTCCTTTGCCACTTCTTGCGCCACGTACGGGTCAGACGCTACAATATTCATACCAAACGCTATCCCCCTCTTTGCTACCTCACGCCCTATCTTACCTAATCCTATTATTCCTATCGTCTTACCTGCTAAATCATCAGTGCGTTCTCTGACTCTACGGTCCCATTTGCCAGTTATTAACGATTCGTGCCAATAAAATAGCCTCTTTGTCAATGCGAGTATCATGGCAAAGGTCGCCTCTGCCACTGCATCTCCTAATAAAGGGGCATATACAACCGGGATACCTCGCTTTGTGGCTGCTGCTATATCAATATTTTCGTAGCCAGCACCTGTTCGCGTAATAACCAATAGACTACGACCTGCATCCATTATTTCTCCATTAATAGGTGCCATGCCGCGGCTGATGAGACAGATAGTATCAGGCATTAGACTCAGTAGTGTCTGGCGAGCATCGTCCTTAGCAGTTACAATAGGATATAGCTGCCCTAACTCTTCATGGGCTATAGAGTCAATAGGTACTGTCGCAAGGATATGTTGTTGCTTATTTGTCATTGTATCACCTCAACCTGTTATAGCCATGGCTTCTATCTCTATCAGAAAATCATCCAAAACCAAGTCTGCCAATACAGTAGAACGTGCAGGCGGTGAATCTTTAAAATATTCAGTGAATACCTTGTTCATGGTTTTATAATCTCCTATTTCTTTTAGAAATATAGTTACCTTTATTACATCCTCTAAACCGGCTCCAGCTGATTTAAGTGCTATAATGAGATTATTAATAACCTGTCTTGTCTGTACCTCTATGTCTCCTTTGCCTATTACAGAACCACTCGCATCTATTGATACCTGCCCGGATGTATATACTATGTTCCCTTTCTTAACACACTGAGCATAAGTAGCCATGGGTTGGGCTAATTTTTTAGGATTAAAATGTTCTCTTTTCATATCATCTCCTCTGCTTACAAACTCTACTTGCAACGCTTCATGTTTTTGGTATTTATACCATTACGCAGAGTTTCCAGATAATTGGTAAATTGCCTGGTAATAAAAGACTCTACTGAGCCACATTCAAAAAATCTTACACCCTTATCTACCCAGTAGGAGAGTCCTTCCTTATCTTCCACAGGATAGCCTACAGCAATGCCTTTCGGTAAAGCTGCATTAAGTACCCGAGATACTGATTCTGTTACGGATGGATGGTTGTATTCGCCTGGAACTCCTAATGAAGCCGATAGATCAAACGGACCTACTACAAGACAGTCTATCCCGGGTATTTCTACAATCCTATCAATGTTCTCTATAGCCTCCTTATCTTCTATCATCATACAAATTAAAATCTCCTCATCTGCTTTGTTTAAGTATTCCTTAAGACCTATCTTTCCAAATTGAATCGGACGACGAGGGCCAACTCCCCTTTTCCCTTTTGGCGGGTATTGTGCTGCCTTTACTACCATCCTGGCCTCATCAGAATCACAAATATTTGGCACTAATATCCCCATTGCACCCATATCCAATCCCGTCTTAATTAACGATTTGTTATCTAAAGATGGTATCCGATAAATAGGAATGATATCACTGGCATAGGCTGATACTATCATGCTATTTATCGTCTCTGTGGTTAAGGCGTTATGTTCAGCATTTAGAAGAACAAAATCAAATCCTGCATATCCTAAAATCTCTACCAGTGTCGGTTCTGCTATACCTATAGATACACCAAGTACTACTTCTCCTTTTTTAAGTCTCCTTTTGACACTATTAATCTTCATCTACAACCTCCATTGAATTCTCTCAAATACCAGTGTTATATTTTAATTTTAAATATCTTAAAATCTATACCTTTTAAAGGTATATTGGCAACTATTCTACAAAAATTTTCTTCAGAATAATATGTTTTGAATTTAACGGTTTCATATATTCCACTATCTCCAAGAACATCAAGCCTTTTAATTCTACTTGACTTATGAAAACCTATCTCAAACGAAATCCTATTAATATCATCATGGGCCAGGTTTATGACAAAAAGAAATGTCTGTGCCTTACCATCTCTTCTGAAACTTAGAAGATAAGGACCTCCTTTAGCCTGGATAAACCCTTCATTTCCGGATATCCATGAACTTACTCCTCCTAATAATTCGTATCTATACCAGTTTAAAAATGGTAGCCGTACCC
>JACQQJ010000024.1 GCA_016207035.1 Nitrospinota bacterium
ATTATAAATAGTTGAACCGATATTATTTATGATTTAGGATTTAGGATGTATAATTTTAGGGTTAATGTTTATGCTCCATTTGCAATTTTTGTTTCTCCTGATGTTCATCATGTGTCTTTATATCTTTTGTTGAATCATGAACTACTCCTGAAACTGAGTCTGGCATCTTGTCCATTTTCTTAATCTCTGTTCCCTTCCTTTCTCTCATCTTCTCAATCGCCTCTTTAAGTTTACTTTCAGAATCTATAAGAAATTGTGCTGAGGTAACAACCTCCTCATCCTTTTTCACACCCTCCAATACCTGAAGATAGCCATCACCTGTATCAAGCCCTATTTTCACATCCCTCGGTTCAAAAACCCCTCCAGGCTTAGAGACTATAATAATATCCCTCACACCTGAGCGTATCACTGCATCTGCTGGGATAACTATGGCACTATCTGCTATCTTTGACTCAAGTTTCACATTAACATACATATCAGGTTTTAACTCCCAGTTCGGATTATCAAATTCCATCCTGACCTTTACAGTCCTTGTCTCTGCCTGGAGGTACGGGTAAATATAAGTTACAATACCCCGATAAACCTTTCCTGGGAAATAGGCGAGGGTCATCTCAGTCTCCTGCCCTACTTTTAACCAGGGTATTTCATACTCATATATATCCGCATAAACCCATATTTTCGATATATCTGTAACAACATAAAGATGCATATCGGGGGTAACGAACATACCCTGAAGTATATCTTTTTTCACAACAATTCCACGGGTGGGTGAGTGTATATGAAGTGTTTTCATTGGTTGCCTTGTTTCCTCAAGCTCCTTTATTTGATGCTCTGCAACATCAAAAAGCTGAAGCCTCCTTCGTGCTGACTCAAGCAGAGATTTGGCACCAGAGGCAACTTCTTCCACTTTGCTGTCTTTTAATGATTTTGCATATTCCAATGCCAAGAGATATTCCTGCTGGGCTGATACAAGCTCAGGACTATATACCTCCAGGAGAACATCCCCCTCCCTAACCTCTTTACCGGTAAAATCAACATACAGCTTCTCAACCCACCCCTGTATCTTTGTATGGATGTGGGTAACCCTCCTCTCATCATAATCAATCCTGCCCACAGCCCTTATTGTCTTGTGAAGCGGCCTCTTTATGACCTTTTCAGTCCTTATACCTATATTCTGAACTGTTGTAGGGTCAATCTTTATAGTGCCAGGTATAACACCTTCTTCTTCATATACAGGGACCATCTCCATACCCATAGGGGATTTACCAGGTTTATCAGATTTATAACCCGGCATCATCGGATCTGTCCAGTAGAGTATCTTCTTCTCCTTTTTACCTTCTGTCTTTTGAGGGAGGGCTGCTGTTGGAATCTCACGCCCTGCATGTTCAACCTCCCCCTTTTCATGGAGAAAAGGCACCTTACCTGAAATAATACCTTCAATATAGGGAATTATATTTTCACGATAAAAAAATCCAGCCCCTATACCTATTGCGAGAAGTATAAAACCAGAAAATTTAATCAAATTTCTTATGTTTCTGCGATTTGACATTTAATCCTCTATTTATATTATAGGACTCATGGATTTGCGTGGTCAAGGGATTGGGGTAAAAGCTTAAATCCTTTGTCAAAAAAGTCTCTTTCCTACCACTGCCTCAAGTTCTGCCAGCCTTTTTTCATAATCGGTAAGAACCCTCTCATATTGAATCTGGTAATTAAAAAGGGTAATCTGATTGTCGACAAGGGTAAGAAAATCAACCTTATTTACCTGATACCCTACCAGGGCTGAGCTTAAAGATTGAGTTGCCTGGGGTAATATCCCTGCTGAAAATAACTCTAACAATTTTCTCCCCTTCTCCTCTTCCGCAATAATCTCCTTTATCTTCAAAAAGATATCATTTTTTGCTGCATTGTATCTCTGGGTTGCAGCATTTATATTGTAAGACTCCTCAGCCACCTTTTTATCCTGCTTTGTCTTATACCAGAGTGGGACATTCAAGGAAAATTTTCCTGAGAAAGAATTCATGGTATTCCTTTCCTGTCCAAGACTTAATTCCAGATCAAAATTTGGGTAATATTCAAGTTTTGATAAATTATAGGCAGCCTTATATCTCTCAATCAATTTTTGCAACCCTTTGAGAAGGGGGCGATTCTCCAGGGCAATAGATTGGAGGTCATCGATACCAAATCTGAATTCGCTCTTTTTTATATCCCTTGGCCTCCCGATTGGTGTTTGAGGGAGGTGATTTATAAGTATATTAATCCTTGCCTCAGCAGACTGCCTCTCGCCCTCAAATCGTATCAGTTCATCAATGGTTTTAGATAGTTCTACCTGCGCCTTAAGGACATCCTGTTGTAAACCCACACCAACAGAGTACTTTGCCTCTGCAATCTTTACAAAATCTTTTAGTATCACCTTATTTTTATTCGTTATCTCTATTGATTTATATACAAAATAGAGCTCATAATATGCATCTTTGACCATCTGAATAAGTTTTAATTCCATATCTCTATATTCCTCTTCTGCTGCCCCAGCCTCTTTCTCAGCCATCTCGGATTTCAGGGAAAGTTTTCCAGGATAGGGGAGGCTCTGCATCACGGTAATCTCTTTCATCGGTTCATTCATTGACAGGGTATTCATCGGAACCTTTAATAGCCCTATCTCAATCTTCGGGTCCTCCAATGTCCCCATCTGGCTTGGCACCTCTTTAAATGCATTTGCCTTGTGTCTTGCAGCAGCAAGTTCTGGATTATTCTTAAGTGCATCGTCAATAAGCTGATGGAGGTCTAATTGTGGAAGATTCTCAGCAAAGACAGCAGATACAGCAAGGAGTAAGCAATGAGCAATGAGCAATGAGCAATGAGCAATTTTACTGCCTACTGCATACTGCCTACTGCATACTTTATCCTGCATCTTCCATCTCCTCAAAATAGATAACTCAACAATACAGATAGCCTTATACCTGCACCACTTATGGGTATATTTGAATTGGATATCTCAATATTTCCAATATAATTTCCCAGGCTCACTGAAGGTGTTATAAACCACACGCTCCCTCTATCCCCCACTTGCAAAGGGGTGGGTGACAATGAAAATGTATATCCTATTTCTGCATGAGGGAAAAGAAAATTTCCACCATCTTCCTTTCCCATAAAACGAGCATTTATAACCAGAAAATCAATACCACCTCCAACCCAACCACCTTCGGGTGACTTATGGGTAATATATCTCCTGAGGCTTAAACCACCTCCATAGCCATCCCATTTCCAGCTCTCAGTTGTAGAATGCCAGTAAATACCCCTCAATGCCCATGCATTCTTTTCATCCATATTCTGCTGATACTCTACCCTTACTATTCCAAATACTGCACCAAGTAAATCAACATTTATAAGTCTGTATCTGTATACCTTTTCCTCAGCAAAGGCAGGTTCCCCTATACATAAGAAGGTATAGAGTACAAGATGAAAGATAAAAATTATACAAAAATACCTGAAACCTGAAACATTAAATTTGAGATTTTTCAGCACCTTCATTTTCCCCTCAAAATATTTTCAAAAAACTCTATGGTCTCCTTGTGCTCCCAGTCCCTTGCACCTATAGCCTTATTTATTATGAACCCCTGTGGGTCAATAAGGTATGTTGTTGGGATACCTGTTACACTATACTCTGATGCCACCCTGTTATTAGTATCAAGCAATATGGTAAATGTAAATCTGTTCCCTGAAATATATTTATTAACCGTCTCAGCACTACCTTTATCTATCGAAATTGCAAGCATTTCAAAATTCTTTCTCGTCTTAAATCTCTGATAGAGCTTCTCCATGGATGGCATCTCATCTTTACAGGGTCCACACCATGTTGCCCAGAAATTTAAAAATACATATTTCCCCCTCAAGTCTTTTAATGCTACTTTCTTATTGTCTAAAGTCATAAGGGTAAAATCAGGTGCTGAAAACTTTTCATCAGCAAGAGAACCTTTTATGTTCATTGCATAAAAGAAAAATATGGTAAATATGAATACACCATGTATCTTCTTCATTTTCATACGAAAATCTCCTTTTTAAAATGGAATCTCATTTTTAACGAGATGTAAGGAAAGGCATCTATAGACTTTTTTCTGATAAAATTTTATTCGACTGATTCTTTTTTTAATGAATCTAATTTTACTTTCAAT
>JACQQJ010000007.1 GCA_016207035.1 Nitrospinota bacterium
AGGTAATCCCTTCTTAAAACATGAAGGGACAAGTTTTGCAAGCCTGCCCCTGAATGATTTTAATCAGGGGCAACCGTATATGACCAATACGGTGAGGAGCAAAATTGCCGAAGACGCAGTATTTCAGGATGAATCGGCGATTTAAAATTCCGCTAAAGCGGGATTTGGGATAAGACACGATGTTTGATTTCAGTGCAATACTATGTTAAAAGAAAATACTATGAGTAATGAAAAATTCTCTAAAGAAATGGATAAATTGATACGGAAGGCGGATGTATTACTTGAAGCACTCCCCTATATACGAAATCTCGATAAGAAGACTATTGTCATAAAATACGGTGGCAGTGCAATGGTGGCAGAAGAGTTGAAAAAAAACTTTGCACTCGATATTATCCTCCTCAAATATATCGGCATCAATCCTGTTATCGTCCATGGGGGCGGGCCCCAGATCGGAAAGATCCTGGAAAAGATGGGGAAGAAATCCCAATTCGTAGAGGGCCTGAGGGTTACCGATGAGGAGACTATTGATGTAGTGGAGATGGTCCTCGTTGGTAAGGTAAATAAGGAGATAGTTGCCCTCATTAACAGGCATGGAGGAAAGGCAGTGGGCTTGAGTGGAAAGGATGGTGGTTTGATAAGGGCGAAGAAATATAAGGTCGTAAAATCATCCACTGAAACAGACAAGGCAGAAATAATAGACATTGGTATGGTGGGAGAAGTAGAGTCAATAAATGCAGGTGTCCTCGACACCCTTGACGAGGGGGGGTTCATACCGGTTATTGCACCTGTCGGGGTAGGTGAGAATGGAGAGACCTATAATATAAATGCAGACTTTGTTGCAGGTGAGATTGCATCAAGCCTCAAGGCAGAAAAACTTGTATTGCTGACAGATGAAGAGGGGGTAAAGGGGAAGGATGGCTCTCTTCTGTCCACACTTAACAAAAAGGATATTGATTATCTCATAAAAAAGGAGGTCATTACCGGTGGAATGCTTCCAAAGGTTAAGTGCTGCCTTGATGCCCTGGCATCTGGGGTCAAGAAGACACACATTATAGATGGCAGGGTAAAGCATGCCATCCTGCTTGAAATATTCACTGACGAAGGTGTCGGGACACAGATTGTGGAGAATTAAATAAGAGGTTTAATTCGGTATGGCAGTTCCAGAAGCATTCATGGCATTGTGAAAGCTCCCTTCTTGCCTCTTTCAATTTATCAGAATACCAGAGTTCTCTTAAACTTGTTTCGTTATGTATATTGCCTACAGATACATCCCTCTCTATCCATGGCCAGCATGGGAACACCCTTCCATAGCAATCTACCATAATATGAGAATATCCGACATAACATTGGAGTGGATTCTTTTTCCCCTCAAAACAAGTCTTAAAGAGGCTTATATACCTTAAAGAATTTTCAAAAAATTGATTCTCCCAATTTATCATGAGCTTATCTACAATACCCTCCATTTTCTCCCGTTCGGTATAGAATAAATCTTCACCACCCCCTTCCCCTCCTTCTGAAGGAGGGGAAAAAGGGGAGGTTTTTTTAAAGGAAAAATCGTGGATTGGCATAAAACCGAGATGGTCTACACCGAGCCCTTTAAGGAGTTTTATTATATCTTCTATTTCATCTGCATTTTTTGAGCTTATTACTGTTACGGCATTTATCATAGGGCTATCGCCTTTTCTTTTCTGAAAATTTTTAAGATTCTCAATTGCCTTTACAGCCTTTTTAAGTCCGTTCTTTGTTCCCCTCAATTTTTCAAAGGTCTCATCCGTTGCTCCGTCAAATGATATGTTTATGGAATCAAGTCCGATGTTCATCAATTCCCTGGCAACTGCCTCATCAATCAGATAGCCGTTGGTGCTGATATTTGTTATCATTCCAGAATCTACGGATGCCTTTAAAAGGGTGAAAATATCTTTCCTTAAAAGTGCCTCTCCCCCAGTAAATCCCAGTCCTGTCGTACCCAAAGCAGCAAAGTCATGTATAATCTCTAACATTCTCTTTGTATCAAATTCTTCAAGTCCTGCCCCTTTTATCCTCCCCGCCCTCTGTGGATAATCACACATAACACAATCACTGTTGCACCTGTATGTGACGAAGAATGAGCCGTTTATCGGGCCTGAAAGCGGTCTCTCTATCTTTTGAGAAACAGGGATTGTCAGATATTTCCACATCTGTGCAGGAAACCATAAAAACCTCCCTCTCTTCAGTTGATTAAATATTAACTTATAATATGTTTCTCTCATTGTTATTTCTGCCACAGACCTTCACAGACTTTTTTTATTTTAAAATTTATGAACCCCTTTCATAAGTCTCTGTTCTCCATTGTCCATTTGTGGCTTTAAGATGCTTTTAACAGCGGAGAAGACCTCATCTACAGTAATCAATTCCATACACTGAATCCCTATTTTACAGTTAGCCGATTTCATATTCAGGGGACTGAGACACGGACTGCAGGGGAGTCCTTTATAGATAATAATATGATTCTCACCTCGTGGACCGTAATGTCTCGGGGTCTCAGGTCCAAAGAGTGATACAGTTTTTGTCCCCACCGCCTCTGCAACATGCAATGGTCCTGAATCATTTGATATGACCATGTCGCACCTTTTATAGAGTGCAGCCAGTCCTTTCAGGGATAATTTCCCTGCCATATTTATAACCCTTTCATTATTTCTGAATTCCTCTTTTAAAGAATTCACATATTCACAATCTCCTTTCCCTCCTGTGAGAAATATATACATGTCAAAATTATTAATCAATAGTTCTATCAGGTTGGCAAATTTTTTAACATTCCATCTCCTCTCATGCGCCATCCCGCTGGTATTTATGTTTACAGCTATTAAAAATGCCTTACTGCCGGTTGTTTTCTCAGTATATATACCTTGTCTTGTAAGAAAAGAGCCTATAAATTTTTCATCGTATTCCGGGATATTCAGGTAAAGGGATGTTTGATCTATCTGGGTATGGTTATCGCTTACCATGCTCTTAAAGGAGTCTGTTACATGCTGTTCCAGGGCATAGACAACCCTCTTTGAGGGGAGATTTCCCTTATAGAAGAAATCAGAATGGAATTCAGTGACCTCACTGGCACCGCACAGGGAAGATATAATAGTTGGGAAACGAGCATGAAACTCAAAGTTATATACCATATCAAACCTCTCCCTCCTCAGTTTAAAGATGAGGAGCGGGACTTCTATAATCAGATGTATTAATCCCTTTACCTTAAAGGGGATTATCGTATCTACTTCATCAATCATTTCACATAAATCCCTGTGCTCTTCAAAGGTGAGAAATGAGACCTTTGCATCAGGGTATTTACTTTTTAATAATCTAATGGATGGTGAGATATATATTATACTCCCTATCCCGAAGAACTTTATCAGGAGTATCTTTTCAGGGTTTATAGTTTCAACCATCCTTTCTCCCCCCTTATTTTTTTTAAAAAAAGCATAATAGAGAGTGAGGAGCTGGCATAGAGGCTTTCCCATGAGATTATCTATGAGCTTCATGAGTTGGAAGTTCATTTTAATTAATCCTCAAATATCCATCTCTTATGGTAATATTGTCCAGAACAACCCTGCATGGTGTTTGATCCTGCCTGAAGATGTAGATATTCTGTAATGGAATATTTACAATAATAGATGGGATTGGCAGAGAGGCCTGCAGTGACCCCGGTAAAACTGATATATTTAATTTCTTAACCTCTATACCGATATTCTTCTCATGGGTAATAACAGGCCTGAATTTCATTATGAGACCGAGATAAGAATTCAGCCCCGATGAGATAGATATACCATCTTCTTCAAAAAAGATATGTATATCCCTTTTTCCTTTCATCTCCTTTGCGATATATTCCCTTAAATCCTTTACAAATATCTTCCCTGAAGGGATAACCTCCTTTAAACTTATTACCTCCACCTTCCCATCTTTCAAGGTATGGAGGTTTAAGGTAATATCATAAAATGTAAACCTTACATCATGTATCACGACGCCTCTATCTTTATGAGAGTAATCCCCTACCACTGCCTTTCTTGCGAATACTGTTATTTCTTTAAATCTCCCTGTGCTTGTCTCTTTATCATTGTAAGGTGTTAATTTTATCTCAAGCCCTTCATATTCTTTTATAAACTGGAGGAGCAGCCTTTCAAGTCTCTCCTTTATCATATTGACAACATCCTGTGCATATACACCCCGTGTGGGGGCAATCTCCCTTTTATAAAGGCTTGCAACAGAACCGTCAGGAAGTTCAATTTCCCTTACCTTCTGGAATAGGCTGGTAAAAACAGGTGGTGCACCTTCTATATATTCTGCAAGACTATATGCCTTTTTACTGAAGGGGGGTCCCTGATACCCTGTCTTTGTGATAATGTAATCAGTAAAACTGGGGAAATTGCTGTGCTGACTGAAGTCTATGGTATCATAACCGTGGATATATTTGTAATATTCAAAGGTTACCCGTGTAAATCTGGGGTGGTCGGGTATTATCCTTACCCTATTCTTGATATTGAAAAAACTATTTTCAGCGAGGATGACCTTCTCAATCTCTTCAATCTTCCAGTCTTCTTTCACTGGTCTGTTTACATGAGAAAAGATTATATTCATTGATCCTATGGTAACCGTCTCCCATGGAAATATTTTTAGCCCATAGGTAGAAGAAAAAAACTGCACTGTGCTGATGGTCATTAAAAAAATAATCAGACCCTTTTTAAAAAGGGTCTGATGAACATCCTTTATCCAGAATATGGAAAATATAGCAACCGCAGGAAGATAGGGCATGGAGAATCTGAGTGTATCCTTATTGGTAATAGTAGTTATTATCATGTAAGAACCTGCAAACCACCAGAAGAGGGTAAAATCTTTAATCTCTTTATATCGATAGAGGTATAAAAGAAAGCCGATGATGAAGAGGAGCCATTGAGGGGATAATATCTGTTCATTGAGAGAACTGATATAGAAAAGAAAATTTTCCAGATTCACCCCGTGCGGGTCACCTTCCATAATGGCAACATCGTGGAGACTAAAGCTGGCACGGAGGAGTATCCTTCCAATATTTGTTATATACCATGGGGAAAAAATAATGATAGACAGGCTCAAAGCAATGAGTATATTTTTTATCTGTAGATTGAGCCCTGAAATCCATCCACTCCCCCTGTTATAAAAGAGGGGGGTTAAGATCCGATATAACTTATACATGAAAACAGGGAACAGAAAAAATGCAAAATTCCAGCGTGTCAGCATTCCTATACCTGATGCAACCCCGAAGGCAATTGAATATCTTCTGATTTTAAAATCATCAGATTTGAGTAGTAGATAAACAGATAAGGCAGCTATCGAGACAAGAGATATCTCAAGGAGATATTCCCTCGAATGGGTAAAAACCACATGATAGGTGGATACCATAAAGGCAGATAAAATCCCTGTAAAACCTCCATACAGGTTATTGGCAATACCATATGTGGAAAAAATGAGAATTATTAAAAATATACTATTTGTAAAACATCCTGAGTCTGATGACATACCGAAGACCTTATAGAATGGGAATGATGATATATAAAATAGCGGTGGATAAAAATTGGATATGTTCAGGAGGTCATGGAAAAGATGAGAATCAAGTCTCTCTATTGCACGAAAGTATCTATAGCTGCTGAGGAGGTGTCCTGCCTGGTCCCATGCAGGGGGGAGCGTATCTATCCTTAGCCATATAATATTATTAACAATTAAAAATAAGGATAGTGAGATGAGGATAAGAAATTGTGGGGTTAGAAAACCCCGGTTATTATAACCTTTCACCTTTATTAAGCCCTTTCTTTTCTGATAGCCTTGCGGACTTCTCTAATCTCCTGTTTAATGTCTGACAACGGATAATTCATCACGCACTACCTGACCTTTTTCTTTCTGCCCGATGTTTTGATAAGCAACATCTAATGACTTGGACATTATACCATTTCTCATTTTAACGGCTTTCGTCCCCTCCCCGCACCTCAGCAATAATCAATTCAATTTGCCTTTCTGCCTCCTATCGGAACAACACACACTATTTAATGCCTTTTTCTTCTCAAAACTCGAATGACATTGAGTAAGCCGTCTATTGCCAGATTACAAATAGAACGGTAAACATCATTTCTGCCGATTTAAATCACCTTCAATAAATTTTAAAAGATTAACACCAAAACCCTTCTTATCTCACAACCTTAAACAAATTCTTTGGGTCATCTAAAACCTTAAATTCCCAAGTTCCAAAACTTCCGTTTGCATTCACAGCATTAACCCATTCTTTCGCTGCCTGCCACTTTGCTTTATCTTGTTCTATTGTTTGTCCTTTTATCTCAAGGATTAAATACCTATTATTTTCAAATTTTATGATGTAATCGGGATAATATGTTTTAATCTGCCCCTGCCAGAGATAGAATATCTCAAAACCAAGATGGTCATTTTTTACCCATGAAATCAAGCCGGGAATCCTGTTACGCTCAAACTCTAAACCTACCTTTTCCCATCCACTGTCAATTACTATATGGCTTATTTGACTCTTTTTTACAGGTTGTGTCGGCTTACTTGTCCACCATGTCATTGCTGTAGCAGTGCTTCTTACAGGTCTTACAGGGTCTAAAATAAGGGCAGGCGCTTCTTTGCTTGAGCTTCGGATAAAATTTCCGATATGATTGACAATCTTTTGGGAATTAAGGGCAATAACAATATTCCTTAACTTCTCTGTCCCTGCAAATATAGGAACTTTTATATCAAGTTTGCTTGAAACTAAAAACTCGTCAAAAATCTGCATCATCTGGCTGATATGGCTTCCTGGGTCGCCTTCCCAATTTTTGCCAAACTGTTCATGAAGCCTCACCGCAGATTGAAGTTTTATCTTCTGCAAGCGATGTTCTTCTGCAAGCCTGTCCAAATCAATCTCACTAAGCTGGTCAAACTTCGGCTTGCCGTCTATAACAGGCGCAACCTCTACAATAGTAGGGGCATCTTCAGGGGAAAGCGTAAGACTTTCTAACCTCTCCCAATCTAAATCCAAAAAATAATTTAACTTATACTCCACCCTCAAAACATGGGGCCATTTTATTTTTAATTCTTTTCTTTCTGGTATAGGCTCAATTTTTGTTTTTGGCTTTTCTGTCTTTGTAGTCCCTTCTTCTTGTTCAACAGGCAAAAAAGTAAACGGCACGCCAAAAACCGTTACATATTCAGCATCATATCGCTTTGTCTCCTCATTAACATCATAAGAAATCCTGCGTAATCCTCGTCCAATAACCTGTTCACAAAGAAGTTGGCTCGTAAAGGCACGAAGTCCAAGAATATGTGTAACAGTCCTCGCATCCCATCCCTCTGACAGCATATTCACACCAATAACACACTGGACAGATTCACCCGGTTTACCTTCCTTGCCAACCGTATTGAACTTATCCCGCTCTTCCTTCACTAAATCTTGTTTTGATTTATCTAATTTTTCTTCTTCATCCGCTTCTATTTTATCCAATGCATCTTGGTCAATCCTGATAAGCCCTTTTTTATCCCCCAATTCTTCTACGGCAAAATATCCATTAGTAAGCGAATATTCCAGCCGAGCCGCTGTCTCTGTCCGATTACAAATCATAATCATCACAGGCGGAGTTTCACGACCGTCGCTTTTCCATTTTTCTTTATCTTTTAACCAATCTCCACCCAAGATATTAACCGCATTTCTCACAAGGTCAGGCAAACCCTCATGAGGTTCTGCCCTGCGATTTAAATCCTCTTTCACTTCAGGGTAAATATGAAATAACTTTGACTTAAAATCTGCGCCAATCGTTGAATCATCTCTCACTGCCACCTTTGGCGTTTTAACGAGCCCGCTTTCAATTGCATCATTAAGCCCAAAATCGCTCACTATCCATGTAAATAACTGCTCACCCTGATTATTTTTCCCTGTTGGTTTAAAAGGTGTTGCAGTAAGGTCGTATGCCTTTAAAACACCGCGTGCATTATGTATCATGTCTATGCCGCTTATCCAGATTGTTGCCTTCTCCTTTTCTGATTTTTCCTCATCATGAGAGGGGCGATGGCAATGATGCGCCTCGTCATTTATTATCAAGATATTATTTGCATTGCCAAAATCAGATAAAACCCTGCGGACAAATGCCTCATCGCTTTCAGGACCTTTTTTCATAACCTTTGGTCCATAGTTTTCATTTATTGGGGCAAGATTATGCCAATTTGTAACAGCAATCTTTGCCTGTAACAAATCCTGCCACATTGCTGAATCAACCAGAATAAAACTCTGATAAAAGTTGTCTTCCTTTTCTGGTAAAAGAACCTGTAATCTATCTCTAACAGTAATGCCCGGGGCAACCACTAAAATATTTTTTGAAAACCTTGGGTCTTTAGGATTAGCTATTTTATTTAAAGCCTGCCACGCAATAAGCATTGCCATAACAACGGTTTTCCCTGTGCCTGTTGCCAATTTTAAACATTCCCTCTGCCACCTGCTTCCGTCATTTGTAATATCTATGCCCTGCTTTTCTGATGAACTTGCCTCTGTAAGCCATATTGCTGTCTCTACTGTCTCAATCTGACACCAAAAAAGAGGCTGTTCCCTCTGGCTTTTTTCATTCCAAAACTCAAGCAGTTTTCTTGTAACACCGGTTATATTTGGATAACCGTTTTCTTTCCATTTTTTAACCCTTGGGCGAATTTTATTAACCAATTCTATTTCTATGAACTCACCCGGGTCATCATGTCCTGAACGTACCCTCCCTGTTGCCCGCCAATAGCCCGCCTTTCTTCTTCCATCTTTTAACGCAAATTCCTGTGTTTCCCGTATATAAAGCCAATGTTTTTTTGGCTCATCAAAAGGGCTGTTTATGATTAAATGGTCTATTACTTTCTGGCTCATAATTTTAATTTTCCTTATAAAATATCGCTAACATGCTGATATTTAACAGCTTATTTTTTATACGATTTCTTACTTTACGAATAACCTATCAGGTAGTAGAGTGG
>JACQQJ010000026.1 GCA_016207035.1 Nitrospinota bacterium
TCGTGTATCCCAAGATTCCTGGCAACCTCTATGATATTAGCCCCAGGTTCTGTGGCAAGTTTTACTGCCTCCATCTTGAATTCCTTTGTGAAACTCCTCCTTACCCCATTACTCATCTGACACCTCCTTTGTATTATTATACTTTACTCATGCTTAACTCGGTGTCTACTTTTTTGGGGGAAGGTCAAACCACCATATAAAGCAGTAGCCTTTGTTAAAACAACTCTTCTTAAAGTTGACCAATATGCTATCTCTAAGCTTGACAAGGAATCACCAAATCCTTTTGCAATCAGGGATATGATGAAAAGGTCTGCTTTGTTTCATGCCACAGCCTTTCCTTTAAGACATGTCATGGTTCCAGAGAAATCAATTTATCAAACAGTAAGAGAAATAATTTTTGAATCAGTCAAAGACATTGGCTTAGACGATGCTCTCGATGGCGCCATGATGGAAACTCTTAAATGGATTGTTTTTGAGAAATGGAATCCGAAACCAAAAGATGCTCTTGAAGAGTTTGGATGCCCGCATTGTCACCAAAATGTTGCTACGCTTGCTTATGATCAGGAAAAAGGGCAGTGCCCTCGCTGTAAAGGTGAGATTTTTATTACAGATATGTTTGGCTTGCATCTTAACATGCAAGAGGATTTCGCACCTAATCAAGTCGCAACTGATTATATGTCGGTTAGCGAGACCATGATGATTTTTACGCCCATTCGTTATTTTTGGGAAAATAATAAAGAGGTTTTAAAAAACTGCTTAATGGTTAAAGACGGTCCTCTGGCATTAAGAGCTACCTTAGCCAAGCTCTCTGCACCTATCAGACGTTTTTTTAAATTTGCAAAAGAACAGGGAATTGAGGTAGCAATGATTGGACAAGAAAAGACAGGAGCTTTTGTTGATCACTTACATTTGATTGGCGATAAAGCACCTGTAGGTTCAATCTTTATCCCTAATAACACATATATTAGGGCAGAAATTCAACATTCAAATCTTGCTGGCATTTATGGTACAGATACAAACTACGGAGCAAAAGTGTTTATAAAATACAATAATTATCATAAAATGGTCATTAATGTCCCGACCGGTGAAAGAGGAGAATTTGTTGAAAATCCATCCGTTAATAAACTTATAGCTATTAAAAAAATTATAGCGACTCTTCCTAAAATATTAAGCAATCGACACGAAGGCGCACTCTTACCGATTGAGTTGGCAAATGGTATAGCCTCGTTATCTACATATCCATCTGCAAAAGCATTGGAACTATTTTCTGATGCATTGATAAAATCTTATCTGATAGTAGACGATTCTGTTCGTTGCATTTAACAAAAATAGCAAAAATATTATTTCAAATTCTTATTGCCAGTGAGTTATGATTTATTCTTTAAGAGGTTGAGGGAAAGAACTTATATGGATTTTAATTCAGAGATTGAGGCAAGGATGGAGAAATGATAAGCTATAAAATGTTAATCCATTTATATCTACAAATTGGCACAATATGAATTTCATTAAAGAATCACTGATAGAGAGTGCGGAGTTGAAAAGGGCTGTTGCCGAGGCAATGGCTGATAGGATAGAGGAGGCTATTGTTTTAATATCTGACGCTGTTAAATCAGGCAAAAAGGTATTACTTATGGGTAATGGCGGGAGTGCTGCGGATGCACAGCATATAGCAGGTGAACTGGTCGGTAGATTTAAAAAGGAGAGAAAGGCAATTCCTACGATAGCCCTTTCAACAGATACATCAATCCTTACTGCTATTGGAAATGATTACGGTTTTGAGAGGGTATTTGAGAGGCAGTTAGAGGCACTGGGTGAAAAAGGGGATGTGGTTATTGGTATAAGCACCAGTGGTAATTCTGAAAATGTCTACAGGGCGATGAGACTTGCAAAAGAAAATGGTCTTAAAACCATAGGTTTACTCGGTAATGATGGAGGGAAGATAAAAGAGCTTTCAGATATTCCACTCATAGTACCATCTAAAAATACACCGAGAATCCAAGAAGTCCATATTACAATAGGACATATTATATGTGAAGGGGTGGAGAGGAAACTGGGAAATTAAAAAAAATTATAAAGTTAGCCGCAGACCTTTTTTGACTCCACCATCTATCCCCCCTTTGTAAGGTGGTAATGAAAGGGTGGTAGTTTTAAGACTGTGTTTGTCAGTGGCTAATTAAGTCTTTGTTCTTAATAATAAGTGGTTAGGCATGGGATTTAAAAGACATATATTTACAGTCATTATTGCTGTGATTTTGTTTTTACCCACCTCTCCCTTTGCAGAGGTTAAGGAGATTATTTCTGAAGGGACATACAGTATGGGGGATGGGGAGACTCCCTCTGTTGCAGAAAGCAGGGCATTGCTCTTCAGGCAAAGAGGATTGCCCTTGAGCAGGCAGGGACTTATGTAGAGAGTTACGCAAAGGTAGAGAATCTGCAATTAACAAAGGATGAGATACAGGTTCTAACATCAGACATTATGGAAGTGGAGATACTTGATAAGAAAAGGACTGTTGTTGGTGATGGCTTTCACTTTTGGGTAAAGATTAAGTCAAGGGTCAATCTTGATAATATTCAACAGCTTGCAAAGAGGGTAAAGGAGAAATCAGTTGTAGAAGATTATAAAAAGATACAGGAGGCTTATGATAAGAGCCAGAGAGAGATTGAGGAATTAAAGAAACAGTTGGCAGGGGCAAAGGGTGAAAAGGAAAATAAACAGGTAGAGGCAAAGATAACAGATGATGAGAGATTATTTGAGGCAAGTCAGTGGTTTGAGAAAGGGCATCAGCATAGGTTAAACAAAGAGCATGATTCTGTAATAGAGGCATACACAAAGGCAATTGCATTAGACCCGAATGTTGAAGTAGCCTACAAAAATCGTGGGAATGCTTATACAGTGCGATTGAGGATTATAATAAGGTAATAGCATTAGACCCGAATTATGCCACAGCCTACACCGGTCGTGGGTTTGCTTATGGTGGAAAAGGACAACATGACAGGGCGGAGGATAAAATGACAATCACAACTAACATTTCAAAGGTGTTAATGGATATTACAGGCGAACCGAGACCTGAGATTGCAATCCTTGAATTGATGAGAGATGCGATTGACCACAGGATAGAGAAAATTGAGGCAGAAATAAAAAAATATGAAGAAAAGTATCACATGACCTTTAAGGAATTTAAAGATAAGTTTGATAGGGATAACATTCCTGACTCTTATTCCTATAAGGTGGAAATGGACTACCTTGAGTGGGAGGGACTTATCGGCAGACTTTCTAACTACAAATCACTCCTTTCCACTCTTTTATAATGAATGCCTTTGAGTTTTCAAAAGAAGCAATAAGACTATGTTCAGGGTTCGGTTTTATAAATGGAGTTGAGGTTATCTTGATTGATGAGCCGGTAGCATAGATCAAAGCTGTTATAGAAAAAGATACCTTTATCAATATCTTCTATAATGCAGAGACCGCAAAATATTCCTTTGCCCTTATCAAAAACAGTCAAAGAATATTTGGGGTTGATAATACAAAAAAGTGGCACATACATACCTTTGAAAAACCTGAAGTGCATTTAGAATCGGGAAGTATCGGTTTATTAGATTTTCTGAAGATATTGGAATCTAACAAAGATAAATGGCATAATATTAAATGATAGAATTAATCCCATTTAAAAGGGACAAAAGGTTGCGGTAAATATCTTCCCTGAAAATGAAGAAGGAATTAATCTTATGGAGGCGTCTGAAAGCAGTTTGAAATTTTGGGATAATCCTATAGATAACGAGGTTTGGAATAATGTATAGCCAGAGAGATATTTTTCTTAACAAATATATTATTATCAAAAAGTTTGGCAAGGTTTCTAATAAAGTCTTTGGACAGATAAAAGAATCTATTGGCATCATAATTGACTGATTAATGGGCAGAGCAATTCTGATTTTCAAAAGGTGTGTGATATGGGGGATGAACTTGGATGCAAGAATTTGCAGATAGTTTTAAAGAATAGGTAGGCATAGAGGAAGGGATTTCTAATTCTACCCCCCTTAATCCCCCCTTACAAAAGTGTGAAAGTGGTTAGTTAGTGTTGAGTTTCGTAGCAACAGGGCTTTAACCCTGTTAAATGATGATAACAGGTCTAAAGACCTGTTGCTGCGGATTATAAACAGAGAAGAGTATATGAACAGCAGACTCAAAGAGGTTTTGTTAAACAGCAAGGGATTGAGGGTGATGGTTGTTGGAGATATTATACTTGATGAGTATATCTGGGGGGATATTGACAAGATTTCCCCTGAGGCGCCTGTCGGGATTTTAGAGTGCAGGTCAGAGAATTTTGTCCCTGGTGGTGCTGCGAATGTGGCAAATAATATAAAGAGTCTCGGGTGTGAAGTCTATCTGGTTGGTGCAGTCGGTAAGGATGAAAAGGGGAAGAGATTAAGAAGGCTTATGAAAAAAATAGGGATTCATCATGATGGCGTATTTGAAGACCCTGACAGACCTACCACAAATAAGATAAGGGTAATAGCCCATAGCCAGCAGATATTGAGGATTGACAGAGAGGACAGAAGGGCTATAGAAAATCACATAAAGGATAAATTGACTCGCTACATAGAAAAATTGATGCCCGTTGTTGATGGTGTAATCTGTTCTGATTATGGGAAGGGGGTTCTCAGTAATGATGTTATTTCTTTTATTATAAAGATTGCCAGGAAAAACAAAACGATTGTCATGGCAGATCCGAAGGGGAGTGATTACTCAAAATATGAAGGTATACAGGTAATTACACCGAATAAAAAAGAGGCATCTGAGGCAGCAGGTATTGAGATACATAGTGAAGATGATGTAAAGCTTTCAGCCAAACGCCTTTTAAAGACATTTAAAGGGGATGCGGTATTGATTACACGAGGTGCAGAGGGCATGTCTCTGTTTCAGGGAAATGGAAAGGCTACAAATATACCTACCGAGGCCAAAGAGGTATACGATGTCACAGGTGCCGGGGATACGGTCATCAGTGTATTCGGTATGGTTACCTTTGCAGGATACGATATGGTGGATGCAGCGAGGCTTGCAAATATTGCTGCAGGGATTGAGGTAGGCAAGGTTGGGACATCGGTAGTTACAAAGGATGAGATAATAACCTATTTAGATGAAGGGGAGTTGAAGGCGAGGGGGAAGATATTGAGCTACCCTGAATTAAGGCAGACAGTGAGTCTCGCAAAGAATAAAAAAAAGAAGATTGTCTTTACCAACGGATGTTTCGATCTCCTCCACATCGGGCATATAAAATACCTCCGACAGGCAAGGAGTTATGGAGATCTGCTTATCATTGGATTAAATGACGACAGTTCAGTGAGGAAACTGAAAGGTCCAAGGAGACCATTAATCGGGCAGGATGAAAGGGCACATCTCCTTGCAGCACTTGATTGTGTAGATTATGTAGTATTATTTTCAGAACTGACACCTGAAAGACTGATAAAAGGGATAAAACCTGATGTCTTAGTTAAAGGGGGAGACTATACAAAGGATCAGGTAGTGGGAAGGGATTTTGTAGAAAGTTACGGAGGAAGGGCAGAGATAGTTCCTGTAATTAAAGGAATGTCAACATCTCATATTGTAAAAAAGATTGTTGAAAAATATAGTTAAGTATGCCCATCCTTTAAAGGATAAATTTCATGACAGTGCAAATAAGGAAGATTGATGATTATAGATGGGAGGTCCCGATAGGCTATAAAGACTGCATGAGGGTTCCGGGGATTATCTATACCGATGAAAAATTATTAAAAATGATAGAGAAAGATAATTCTATTGAGCAGGTTGCAAATGGTGCCTGCTTACCCGGCATTGTGAAGGCATCCTTGGCTATGCCTGATATGCACTTTGGTTATGGACTTGCCATTGGTGGGGTAGTAGCCACAGATATACATGATGGTGTGATCTCTCCAGGTGCAACTGGTTATGATATCAATTGCGGCGTACGATTGGTCAGAAGCAACTTACTGCTCAAGGATATTAAAGAAAGGATAAAGGATCTGGTTAATAATCTCTATGCCGAAATTCCAACAGGGGTAGGTTCTAAAGGAAGGATAAGTCTTTCTCCTCAGGAAGAAAGAGACCTCCTTTTAAAGGGAGCCGGATGGGCAGTAGAAAAGGGTTATGGCACACAGGAAGATTTAGAGCATACTGAAGCCTATGGTCGTCTTGAAGGTGCTGACCCTGATAAGGTGAGTGACAGGTCACTTGAAAGGGGAAAAAGGCAGGTGGGAACCCTTGGGTCAGGAAACCACTTCCTTGAAATTCAATATGTAGAAGAGGTTTATGATGAAAAGGCTGCCAGCATCATGGGTATAGAAAAGGACAGTATAACGGTAATGATACATTCAGGTTCAAGGGGATTTGGGCATCAGGTATGTACAGATTATCTTGAAATAATGGAGGCTGTAATAGATACATACGGTATAAAACTTCCGGACAGACAACTGGCATGTGCACCATTCAATTCAAAGGAGGGGAAGGATTATCTATCCGCAATGATGGCTGCAGCCAATTTTGCCTGGGCAAACAGACATCTCCTCATGGTGTGGACAAGGGATGTCTTTATGAAAACACTGAACTTATCTCCAAGGGAACTGGGTATGGATTTAATTTATGATGTGGCTCATAACATTATCAAAATTGAAGATCATATTGTAGATGGTAAAAAAAGAAGGGTCGCTGTTCATAGAAAGGGTGCCACAAGGGCATTTCCACCCGGGCATCAAGAAATACCAGATGTTTATAAAGAGATCGGTCAACCTGTCATAATCCCTGGAGACATGGGAAGGGCATCATATCTGCTGACAGGAACGCAGAAGGCAATGGATGATACCTTTGGAAGTACTTGTCATGGTGCAGGGAGATGCCTGAGCAGACATGCGGCAATAAAGGCAACAAAGGGGAGGGCGATACACAGGGAATTAGAAGATAGAGGTATATTCTGCCGTGCTGCAGGAAGAGAGACTCTCAGAGAAGAATTCCAGGAGGCATATAAGGATGTAACAGAGGTTGTAAATGTAGTTCATAATGCAGGTATTTCAAAAAAGGTGGCACAACTAAAACCCTTAGGTGCTATAAAGGGGTAATTGAATGAGAATTTAAAAATTCATTTATTTTTATCTCAAGAGATCCAATCTCTATATACTTCTTTCAATACCTTATCTGCGCCTCTCTGTAACAGTCTCTCCGCCAGTCTTATTCCAAGACTTTCCACCCTATCCACTCTATCCTCTTCACTATCTCTGTACAA
Organism: Nitrospinota bacterium; assembly: GCA_016207035.1. Taxonomy (GTDB): domain Bacteria; phylum Nitrospinota; class Nitrospinia; order UBA9942; family UBA9942; genus JACQQJ01. Next base: position 7,272 of record JACQQJ010000026.1, read on the forward strand.
TATTTTTCCATCTATACTTGAAACCATCCCCTCCAACTTTAATCCCCCTTTAGTTATTATGCCAAGAGCTGCAATAGGAACTTGACATCCCCCTCCCAATCTCTTAAGAAATGACCGTTCAGCCTTTATACATAGTGAGGTTTCCCGGTGATTAAATCTTTCAATCATACCCTTTATCGTATTATCCGATTCTCTCGTCTCTATACCAATAGCACCCTGACCTATGGCAGGGAGAAATATTTTATAGGGGAGATATTCTGTTATCTTTTTCTCCCATCCCATCCTCTTCACCCCCGCTGCAGCAACTATAATTGCGTCAAGATCCCTTGTAATAAGCTTATCCATCCTTGTATCCAGATTCCCTCTCAGCTGCTCTATCTCAAAATCGGACCTGAAGTTTAAAAGTTGCACCTGCCTTCTCAGGCTGCTTGTACCAATCCTCGCACCTTTTTTCAAATCGTTAAGTTTTATTCCATCCCGTGAAATAAGGGCATCCCTTGGATCTTCCCTCTCGGCTATGGCTGATATACACAATCCTTCTGGTAAATCTGTTGGAACATCCTTCATACTGTGAATTGCTATGTCAATCCTTTTGCCAATGAGTGCCTCTTCTATCTCCTTTACAAACAGCCCCTTTCCACCAACTCTTGATAGGGGGGCATCAAGTATTTTGTCACCTGTCGTTTTTATCTTCCGTATCTCAATTTCTAAATCAGGATACCAATCCTCAAGTGTATCCTTAACCCAGTTTGCCTGCCATAGTGCCAATTGACTCCCGCGTGTGCCAATACGAATCTTTTTCATTAAAATATCTTTTTGCCACAGAGAACTCAGAGGTCACAGAGGGAAAAAACCGGATTAAACCGTTTAAACTGTTTAACCCATTAAAACCGCTTTTAAAATCTCTGTATTCTCTGTGTCCTCTGTGGCTAATCTTTATTCCAGATTAAACAGATGCCTTACCACCTTTATATACCAGTGCCCATCAGTAGATTCTATCTGTTTTTTTAAGTTCATGGTGGGATCGTGGAGAATTTTATTAATTATCGCCGATGTTAGATTGTCAATAATAACCCTCTCTTTATCTGTCACACTCCCGAGTTTTATGAAAGCCTCTTCCAACTCTTTTAACCGTATCACCTCAGTCTTCTCCCTCAGGGCAGTAATAGTAGGAACCACCTCCAGGCTGTCAAGCCATTTTAAAAACTGCATAACCTCTTTACTGATAATCTCCATCGCCTTTTGTGATTCTTTTTCCCTCTCCTTCCTGTTTGCATCTATAACATTATTCAGGTCATCTATGTCATAGAGATACACATTTTCAATCTCATTTATCGTAGGCTCAATATCCCTCGGAACTGCTATATCAATAAAGAACATCGGGCGGTTTCTTCTTACATGTATAACCCTCTCAATCATATCTTTCTTTATGATAAAATGTGGTGAACCTGTAGAACTTATTACAATATCAGTCATCACCAGTTCATCTTCTAAACTTTCAAACCTTATAGCACTCCCCTTCAGCTCCCTGGCGAGCTCTACTGCCCTGTCAAATGTCCTGTTTGAAATGAGTATACTCTTTGCCCCATTTGAAAGCAGGTGCCTTGCCGCCAGTTCCGACATCTCACCTGTACCAATTATCATTATGGTCTTACCCTCTAAATTGCCGAATATCTTCTTCGCCAGCTCTGCTGCCGCATAGCTGACTGATACAGCATTTTCTGCTATCCTGGTCTCGCTCCTTACCCTCTTTGCCACTGAGAATGACCTTTCAAAGAGCTGATTCAGTATCATCCCGGTAGCCCTGCATTCCTTTGCAAGGAAATACGCATCTTTTACCTGCCCTAAAATCTGTGGTTCACCAACAATCATAGAATCAAGGCTTGACGATACCCTAAACAGGTGTTCGACAGCATCCTCACTAAAATAGGTATAAAAATACTTCTCCAGTAAACCATCATCTATTTTATGGTACCTATAGATAAAATCCTTAAGTCTCTCTATCCCAATATCAATGTTACTTACCCTGGCATAAATCTCTACCCTGTTGCAGGTAGACAGAATAAGCCTTTCTCTTATTTCCGGGAAACTAAGTGCATGTAATGATTCCTCTATATGTTTTTCATGAAAGGCTAATTTCTCTCTTACCTCTACTGGTGTTATCTTATGATTTATACCTAATACAATGATATTCATACTAACAGTATTGAGTATAGAGGGGGAAAAATGTTTTTCCCTCAGAACTCTTAACTCTTAACTTAATAAATATGCACAATATATGCA
>JACQQJ010000027.1 GCA_016207035.1 Nitrospinota bacterium
AGACCCTGAAACAAGTTCAGAAATGGCTATTTTCACAACTGCCTCATTTTGGATATACATTGACAGAAGGTTAGGGAAAAAGATATAATTCCATAAAACTTAACAATTTTGTTAAGATATATGGAACGAGAAATAGCAGGGGGTCTATCCAGAAAACTCGGGATAGATATTACACAGGTTGTCAGGGAGTTCTGGGAGACTGCATTATTGAAGGGTCTTTTTGATGCTGCGGAAGGCAGGTTCCTTATCTTTAAAGGAGGGACGGCACTGCGGCTTGTCTATGGGTCGCCAAGATTTTCCGAAGACCTCGATTTTTCATTAACATCAGATAAATTAAAAGGCAAATTCAAGCCTCTTGTTAAAGGGATTGTCTCTCCATACCCCGAGATTGAGATTACCGATTTAGAAGAGAAATATTATACATATCTCTGTGAGATTAAAGTTACAGAGGCTTATCTTCCCTTACCATTCAGAATTAAAATTGAGGTATCAAAGAGGCGTGAAAGGGGCTACAAATCGGAACTTTCGCTCATTTCGTCTCAAGTATCAACAATACAGTGTCTTGGCAGGGTGTCAACTCTTGAACAGCTCTATAAGGATAAGCTTGCGTGTATATCAGGCAGGGCAAAACCAAAGGATGTTTTTGACCTTTGGTATATAGGCCAGAAGCTTAAAAGACCATATATACCCAAGGGCATATCAATCCCTAAAAAAGAGCTTGTCAGGGATTTGAGAAAATACCTGCCAAAAGATTTCTGGCCTGTAATTGATAATCTCACACAATGAAGACAATAGAATTTATAAAGGTTCTGGAGCGGCTAAATAAACCTTTTTATACTATCTCTGATATTGAAAAGATAACAGGCTTATCAAGAGGCAGTCTTTATGTGACACTTAAGAGATTGGTTGATAAAGAGGTTCTGGAAAGGATAGGCACAGGCATTTATCGTGTCTTTACAGTGGCGTCTTCCATAGAAAAGGCAGCCTCATCTCTTTATATGCCAAATTATCTATCCTTTGAATCGGCACTATCCCAGTATGGGATTCTAACCCTCATTCCTTATACATTAACTTTTGCCACGACCAGAAAGACAAGGAGATACACAATTGAGGGTAGAGATGTGGAATTCAGGCAGTTGAAAAAAGACCTATTCTGGGGATATGAGATAAAAGGCGGAATTTATATTGCCAAACCTGAAAAGGCATTTCTTGACCTTGTTTATTTTGCATCGAGGGGAAAGACCTCAATAGATTTAGATGAGGTTAATTTGGCGAAATTTTCAAAGTCAAACTTAAGAAAGTTTTCAAAAAAATTTCCTGAATATACAAAAAGATATTTAGACGAAATTCTTGCTTAATCATTTCTCATTAGTATAATTGATAAAACTATTTGTAGGATGGGATAAGCCATGCATGACATTACTATTCATTATTCAAACATGCTGTCTGATAAAGTAGGGAAAGAGCATGGATTATCACTGAATGATCTTGACTCTCTGCAACCTGTCGCAAGTAATATTCACAAGTTACTCAGGAGTAAAAGGGAAAAGGGGGAACTCCCCTTTTATGACCTGCCTTATCAGGATGTAACCGAGATATTGAATTATGCAGCGTATATAAAGGACAGGTTTGAAAATTTTGTAGTCCTCGGAATCGGTGGCTCTGCCCTCGGAACTATAGCCTTGCAGACAGCACTGAATAATTCCCAATATAATCTCTTAAGTAAATCTGAACGGAACGGATGCCCACGATTATTCGTAGCAGATAATATTGACCCTGTCCAGTTTGCTGAAATGTTATCAATTCTTGATATGGATAAGACATTATTCAATGTGGTGACCAAGTCAGGAACTACAGCAGAGACCATGAGCCAGTTTATGATTGTCTATGACAGGATAAAGAAACTCAAGGGGGACAGATGGAAGGAAAATATTGTTGTTACAACTGATAAGGCTAAAGGGGTTTTAAGGAAGATTGCATATGAGCTGGGGTTGAAATCTTTTATAGTCCCTGACGGAGTTGGGGGGAGGTTCAGCGTATTTACACCAGTAGGGCTTCTCCCTGCTGCTGTGGCAGGGATTGATATAAAGGGACTACTTAAAGGTGCTGCCCTGATGGATGAAAGGTGCAGGGAAGATTCTATTATTGATAATCCTGCCTATCTTTATGCCTCACTGCTTTATTTATCTGATACGAAGAAGGGTAAAAAGATAACAGTAATGATACCTTATTCCTATGCCCTTAAAGATATATCAGACTGGTTCAGACAACTGTGGGCAGAGAGCCTTGGCAAAAAATACTCCCTTAATGGTGAAGTTGTTAATGTAGGGCAAACACCTGTTAAGGCACTGGGTGTTACAGACCAGCACTCTCAGATTCAATTGTATGTGGAAGGACCATTTGATAAAGTGGTTACCTTTTTGAAGGTTGAGGAATTTAAGGTGAGGATGGGTATTCCGCAAAATCCACCCATCCCCCCTTTAGAAAGGGGGGGCAAAGGTGGATTTGAAGAGATTTCCTACCTATGCGGACACTCCTTGAATGAATTGATAAATATAGAGAGGGATGGGACAGAGTATGCCCTTACAAAGAATAACCGACCCAATTGCACAATCATATTTCCAGAGTTGAATCCATCCACTATTGGACAGGTTATGTATATGCTTGAGGTTAGCACTGCCTTTGCAGGCGGGCTTTATAATATTAATCCGTTTGACCAGCCTGGTGTAGAAGAGGGAAAGAGATTCACAATTGAGGCATTGAAAAGAAAAACGCTTTAGATTTTTCAATAATAGGGCGAGCAAAGATATTTTTTTGGCTCACCGTAACATTGAGAAAGGCTCATCAATGACAGGGGTAATCTTGGCTGGAGGAAGAAACAGCCGTATAGGGCTCAAAAAGGCACTTTTGGAGATAGGCGGCAAGAGGATTATAGATAGGACTGCTGAAATCTATAAAAAGATATTTGATGAGATACTTATTATAACTAAAACACCTGAAGATTATAAATATTTAGGACTTAAAGTATATGCAGATTTAATCCCGCAGACGAGTTCTCTCATAGGTATTTATACAGGGCTTTATTATTCGAGTTCAGATTATTCATTTTTTGCCTCATGCGATATGCCTTTCTTAGAGGAAAGGGTTATAAGACATCAATTATCCAAACTACAAGACAAACCTTCAATTTCATCCCATGACACATCCCTAAAAGGAGAGGAAAATTATGATATCATTATCCCATACTTTAAGCACCGCCTCCATCCACTTCATGCAATCTATTCAAAGAGGTGTTTGGAAAACATAAAAGAGATGATAGAGGAGGATAGGATGAGGTTAAAAGACCTCCTCTCAAGAAAAAAGGTAAAGAGGGTCATGGATATACCGGAAACAAGACTAAATCCCTTTTTTAATATAAATACTATGAAGGATTACCTGCGGGCTGATAAAATGTATCTCTCCCCATTGGTCTGAAACCAGCATCTTCCCAAATACCCCCAAAATTATCCTGATGACAGGTCAGGATTTCCCAAAATTTTCAGTTTGACCCAAATCCCGCGTTAGCGGGATTTAAAATCGCCGATTCTTCCTGAAATACTGCGTCTTCGGAAATTTTGCTCCTCACCGTATTGGTGATATACGGTTGCGTCGCAAAATTGCCTGCCAGACTTGTCTTTCAGGCGACTTGGCGATTTTACCCAAAATCCGAAATCGGATTTTGGATTTGACAGTTGTCTTTTTAAAATCTATAATCCATCCTATAAAAAGCATCTAAGACTTAAACTGAATTCAGACGGAGATGTGCTATCGCACTCTATGAGGAATAACTATTGCGAATGATTACAATACACACAGGTCAATAAGGGAGGATAGTATGAAAACTTTTATTTCGCGGACAGTCATCGTGTTCTATTTACTGGTGGTATCGGCTGCATATACAGCCCATTCCCATGCTGATACTGGGTCAGGCAAGGCGAAATTCACAAAGCATTTCAATGAGAGCCTTTTTAAAATTACCGATAATGGTATGTTCAGCATAGAAATTTTACTCGATGAAAAGGAATACAAGATAGGGAAGAATGTTATAGGCATTGTGATACATAATGCCCATGATGAAGATGTGGAAGGGGCTGATCTGAAAATTATCAGCCTTCTGCCCAAAGGTCAGGTCAATACCGAGTCTCCGGTTGTCAAGGATAAAGGCGGAGGTCTGTATACTGTGTCGAATATGAATATAAACAAAGAGGGCCATTGGGAGTTGAAGATAAGCATTAAAAAGAAAAAGATGGAAGACAGCGCAGTATTTTCTTTCCCCGATGCCCTAAAACTGCGTAAGCAGGCAGGGAAATACGAAGCAGGCAGTAAATAGAAATGGATATTAACCCAAAAAATGCTTTAAGCCACGAATTTTCACGAATTTACTCTAATTATCAATAAATTATGAAG
>JACQQJ010000028.1 GCA_016207035.1 Nitrospinota bacterium
GAAATGACATTGTTACTGGTTAATTTAATAAAACTTCTTCTCCAACATTACTTATATCAACATATTTTAGTTCATAACCTATATTGGTATTTTCGGTTAAGGCTTGTGGATTGACATTTGCAACATATTTCAACCTCTTTACTTCCCACCCCTGCTGTATCTCCCCGAGCCACTCAATCCCTGAATCCTTCATCTTCAAATCCCCCCATCCCCCCTTTTCTAAAGGGGGGTGATGGGGGATTCCTTTGGTAACAGCATGAGAGATAATCGCCTGACGCTTTTCTTTCAGAAGTTCAACAAGAGTTTCATTCTTCCTAATCAGTTCATCAATCTTGGCGGTTTTTTGGTCAAGTAAGGTGGCAATGGCGGTTTGTTCGTCTACAGGTGGTAGGATGACAACTGTGCTATTGAAATTTTCTCTATTTAAAATTTGTCTCGTTGTTCCCTTGGCATTACTTGAAAACTGATTCAACACAAAATCATTATTACATAAATACTTTTTAAAATTATGGTCAACTTCTTTTTCAAAACGAAATCTTAGAACATGATAACTATAAGCAGTATTTTCTAATTCTTCATCGACTACAGCAGATAATCCAATATCTTCAATTGTTTCAGAGCTTGGAGTAAATATTAGATCGCCCTTTCTGACCTGATGTTGTCTTCTTTTTTCTTCAGGACATGAAACTTCCATATAATTGTTATCTGACTTTAGAGTTTGAATTGTGTTTCCGTATATATCAGTGTAATTAATAATCTTAACTAATGGTTCGCCTTCAACAATTTTCTTATCAATGCCACTTGCGGTAAATCTCCCAATAAACCGCAGTTTTTCAATCTCCCACCCCTCTGGTATCTCACCCAGCCACTCAATCCCTGAATCCTTATATTTTGGATATGGTTTAAGGTTCAAAAATCTCCTCCATCAACTTTCTGGTCTCTTCTTCCAGAGTCTTAATCTCCCCTGTTATCTCTTCCAGAAGTCTTAGGGGTTTATATGTATAAAAGTATTTTGTAAAACTGATTTCGTAGCCGACCTTTGTCTTTTTCTCATCAATCCACGCATTGGGGAGATGGGGCTTTACCTCACGCTCAAAATATTCATATATATCCTCATTAAGAGGCACATTCTCATAATCCCTCAAGTCAGGATTCGGCTCAGGGTTGCCTTTTTTGTCCCTTATAATATCTGCTGTTTCATCATGCTCGGAGAGGGTTTTCAGTATTGCCTTCTTCAAAGACTTATCAACAGCAATATCATGATTTTTAAGGGAACTATCCATTAGAGCCTCAAATTCATCCTGATTTTTGTATAAGGTGTTCACTATGGATTTAAGGGCTTTTATAATTCTTTTTTGTTTCTCCTTGCCTTCTTCTATTTTTTCCCCCTCAGAAAAAGGGGGCAGGGGGTTGTTTTTCCTTTTGCTCTCTACAAGCTTCTGAAAGGCATTTTCTTCTTTGAGTAACTCTATCCGTTCATCACTTGCCTGAAAATTAAGCTGTAGAGGTCTTTCAACAGTAATCTTGTTATAACCAAAGTCTTCATTGTCAAAGATTTTGCTTTTATCGGACTCTGTAAAGGACTTATCCACCTGTGCGTGGCACGCAGACAGGTAAATATCAACAATCTCCTCAATCTGTTTCTCAGTTATGTAATGACGCTTATTGCCGAGGCTCTTTCGCATATCCTCATAATATTCTCTGGCATCAATCAACTGAACCTTCCCTTTTCTCTCCTTTGGCTTATTGTTTGTAACTATCCAGATATATGTATAAATTCCTGTGTTATAAAATAACTGGTCAGGCAAGCCGACTATTGCCTCAAGATAGTCGTTTCCAATGATCCACTTTCTAATTTCACTTTCACCGCTGCCTGCATCCCCTGTAAACAGAGGCGAACCATTAAAAACAATAGCGATTCTGCTTCCGCTATCTCTTATAGACTTTATTTCCCCCTTAGAAAAGGGGGTTAGGGGGTTGTTCATCTTGGAAATCATGTGCTGAAGAAATAATAAAGAGCCGTCGCTTATACGAGGAAGCCCGGCGCCAAACCTGCCTTCAAAACCCATTTCTTCAGATTCTTTTCTGACAGCATCTTCAACCTTTTTCCATTCAACGCCGAATGGAGGATTTGATAGCATTAAATCAAATGCTTTACCATCAAGTTGGTCTTCTGAAAAGCTATTGCCCCTTTTGATGTTATCTGCTTCTTCACCTTTTATTAAGATGTCAGACTTGGCAATGGCAAAGGTTTTAGGATTTAGTTCCTGTCCAAAGAGAAAGACCTGAGCAGTAGGATTTACATGCTCAAGGATTTCATCTTTTGCTGTGGTAAGCATCCCGCCTGTGCCGCATGCAGGGTCATAAACAGTCTTGATGATATTTTTCTGCCTCAGACTGCCATTGCCTGCTATGAGAAGGCGAACCATCAGCCTTATGACTTCGCGAGGTGTAAAATGCTCTCCTGCCGTCTCATTAGACTGCTCGCTGAACTTCCTGATAAGTTCCTCAAAGATTGTTCCCATTTCATGATTGGACACAACATCCGGATGCAAATCCATATCATTGAATCGCTGGATAATCAGATAGAGCAGGTTTGCCTCATCCAGCTTTTTTATTTCATTGGCAAATTCAAAGTTCTCTAAGATGTTATACATATTCTGGCTGAATCCATTGATATAGTCGCGGAGATTTTTTGCAATATTATTCGGATCCTGCAAAAGGCTTTTAAAAGTAAATTTGGAGGTATTATGAAATGGATAGCCTGATGTTTTCTTGCCAAGAATGAGGTCTTTATCTTCTATGCCTTTCTCTTTTAACTCCTGATTCTTTTTTAAGACCTTCTCTTTAGTCGGCTCTAACACATCATCCAACCTTTTCAGGACAGTTAAAGGAAGAATCACATCCTGAAACTCTGCCTGTTTATAGTCCCCTCGCAGTAAATCAGCTATGCTCCAGATGAAATTAACCTTCTCCTGAAAATTATGGTTCATAAAACAACCCCCTAACCCCCTTTATTAAGGGGGAAGAATGCCTTTTTCCTTAAAACTCAAGGAATTGTTCTCGGCTATTATTATATGGTCAAGGACATCAATGCCAATGATTTTACCTGTCTCCAGTATCCTTTTTGTTATATCTATATCTGCATCTGACGGTTCAGGATTGCCAGATGGATGATTATGAACTAAAATTATTGAAGATGCCAAAGATTGGATTGCTTCTTTGAAGACCTCTCGCGGATGAACAAGATTTGCATCTAATGTGCCTGTAGAAATCTTACCTATCTTTATAAGATTGTTTCTTGTATCAAGACAGAGAATTAAAAAATGCTCTTTCTTTTTATCTTTAAGTTGTTGCCTTACTACTTTAATAACATCCTGATGGCTTTTAATTTGTATTTGTTCTTCGTCATGCCCATCTTTTCTTCGTGCCAATTCAAAAGCAGCTTTTATCTGTGCAGCCTTCGCTAACCCAATGCCCTTAATTGCAGATAATTCTTCAATAGATGCCTCTGATATGTTCTTAATATTGCCAAATGAACTTAAAAGTCGCTGTGCTGTAACCATAACAGATTCACCCTTTATACCTCTTCCAAGAATTAAGGCAAGTAGCTCTTGACAGGAAAGGGCCTCTGCACCGAGCTTCTGAAGCCTCTCCCTCGGTCTGTCAGACCTTGGAAGATCATGAATAGTAAAAGATGATTCTTTGTTCATTTGTTTTAACATATCATCTCAATTCTCTGCCAATAAATATACTATACTAAATATGACTTAACAAATAGTTACAACCCCTCACTCACCTCTCTCAGTTGGCCAACAATTGTTATTCTTATGCATTATCCGAAGAAAAAAGAGCTTTCCTATTTTTAAAAGTATAATCTATGATTGCACATAGTCAATTATAAAGTCCTTTAAAATGTGACATTAATTGAATTTTCTTTACAAAAGGGAATTTAGTAGTTATTTTAAAACTAAAGTAGCTATTTGTGAGGTAAAAGATGAAAACGATGACTGCAAAGGAACTTAAAAATCATACGGGCGAGGTAATGCGGACAGTTTTTAAAGGGGAAGAAGTTGTTGTAACACTCAGAGGGAAACCTGCCGCTGTCATACTCCCTTTCGCCAGGGCAAAGAAAAAAGAACCTTTAGAACCGAGAGCCTTTCATGAAGCCTGGAGGGATATTGAAAAATCTCTGAAAAAGACACAACCAAAATTTAAGACATGGCAGGAGGCTATAGGGTGGTCAAGAAGGAGGATGTATTTATTATAGATCATTTTTAACATGGGATAAGGGGCATTTTGAAAAGAAGTTGAATATGAAGGTTTTGACACCTGCAGAGTTCTTGAAAATTTAATATAGTCTAATGAATCAAAAATCTGTTGTCTTAATCATAATGGATGGGTGGGGGTATAAGAGGGAAAAATATGGAAATGCCATACTCCATGCAAGGACACCTACCTTTGACAGATTGAAAAAAGAGTATCCACCTGTCCTCCTCCATGCCTCAGGTCTTGAGGTAGGATTACCTGAAGGGCAGATGGGAAACTCTGAGGTGGGACATATGAATATCGGGGCTGGTAGGGTTGTCTATCAGGAGCTTCCGAGGATTTCAAATTCTATAAAGGATAGAAGTTTTTTCTCTAACAGGGTTTTATTACAGGCAATGGAGTGGGGAAAAAAGAAAGGCTCATCCCTTCACCTCATGGGACTACTTTCTGACGGGGGAGTCCACAGTCACATTGAGCATGTATTTGCCCTTATGGAAATGGCAAGGAGAAACAATATTGAAAATCTCTTCATACACCCCTTTTTAGATGGAAGGGATACACCCCCAAAGAGTGCAGAGAAATACATATCAGACCTCAACTCTAAGATCAGAGAATTAAAGATTGGGAGAATTGCTACCATAATGGGGAGATATTATGGAATGGACAGGGATAAGAGGTGGGAAAGGACAAAAAAGGCACACGATGCCATTGTCTGCGGAATAGGAAACAGGTATAGAAACCCTGAAGAGGCATTACAAAAATCTTATCAGAACAAGGTTACCGATGAATTCGTACTACCCTCAGTAATTGTGGACGATGAAGATAAACCCATAGGAACAATCAAAGAGGGGGACTCTGTAATATGTTACAACTTCAGGTCGGACAGGGCGAGACAGATTATAAGGGTTCTCCATGAAGAAGGTTTCAAAGAGTTTGAACGGGGGAATAAGAATTTAAAGTTACACATCACCTGTCTCACAGAATATGATGTAAAATTCATACTCCCTGTAGCATTTCCACCAAACATTCCCCGAAATGGTCTGGGAGAAATCTTAAGCAGAAGGGGTATAAGACAATTCAGGACTGCTGAAACCGAAAAGTATGCCCATGTGACATTTTTTTTAAACGGGGGCATTGAGGAGTCCTTCAGCGGGGAGGACAGACTCCTGGTTCCCTCGCCAAAGGTCGCCACATATGATTTAAAACCCGAGATGAGTGCAAGAGAGGTTACAGCAGAGGTAATAAAGGCCCTTGTCTCAGGGAATTATCCTGTCATAATTGTCAATTTTGCAAATCCCGATATGGTTGGTCATACAGGGGTATTCAATGCGGCTGTAACTGCCATAGAGGTGATAGATGAATCTGTGGGGAGGATTCTTGAAGCTGCCAGCAGAAATAATGGATATGTTCTTATCACAGCAGACCATGGAAATGTTGAAGATATGATTGATGAAAAGGGTGAGCCAATTACATCTCATACCTCAAATCCTGTCCCCTTTTACTCTGTCACAGACAAAAATTTAAAATTACGAGATGGGGGGAGGCTGTCAGATGTAGCCCCTACCTTACTAAAACTCCTCAATATAGAACAACCTCCTGAAATGACCGGTAAAAGCCTGATTGTGTAAGAACAAAGACCTGATTAAACCACTGAGACACTGAGGCACAGATTTTTAAAATCGGTTTAAACGGTTTAAACAGTTTGAACGGTTTAATCTGGTTTATTTCTCTCTGTGGTAAATTTTTATAATTTCCTATATATTAAAAAGACAATCTAACCACTGAAAAATGAAATCCCGATAACTCCTGAATTATCTTGACTTTTTACATTTTAAAAAGTAGATTATTTATACATTTCAGTCTCTTCAATTCAGTAATTTTCAATTCAAAATTTTATCTGGGAGGTATCATGAAAGGATATATTAAACTATTTTTTATTTTTTCTATCCCGTGTATTTTGAATCTGTCAAACCTTTTTTTACCTTTTGAAAGTCATGGACAAACACAGGATATAACAGCCACCGGCGTAGCTGCAATCCTGCAGGGTGATAAAGCAATTGCAAGGGATACAGCCTTAAACGATGCCCTGAGGAAGGCAGTGGAGCAGGCAGTAGGTGCAATGGTTTCTTCAGAGACAGTTGTTGAAAATTACCAGCTGATAAGGGACAGCATCTTAACAAAGAGTCAGGGTTATATTCAGAAATACAGGGTAGCCAGTGAATCACCCTCTGCTGAACTCTATCAGGTTACCATCTCTGCAACAGTTTCACTGGGAAATCTTAAAAATGATTTGGCTGCCCTGGGAATTCTCATGCAAAGGGTTCAGAAACCAAGGGTCCTCTTTATGATTGCTGAGCAGAATGTAGGGCAGGAGTTCTACATATTCTGGTGGTATGGAAAGAGTGAATTTAAGGGTCAGCAAGTTGATTTGTCTGTATCAGAAACAGCATTAAAAGAGGAATTTCTCTCAAAAGGGTTTAATGTTGTGGATTCCTCTGTGGCTACAGGAAGGATAGAGATATCAAATGCCTACAGGATTGCTGATTTAGCAGATGCAGGGGCAATAAGTATCGGAAGACAGCTTGGCGCAGAGGTCATAGTTAAAGGTAAGGCACTGGCAAAAGAGGGACCAAGGACAGCAGGAAGCAAGGTAGGGTCATATATAGCAGATATTACAGCCACTGCCTTTAGGGTTGATAACGGATCAGTAATCGGTTCAGGGAGGGGGCATGGAGTAAGCAGAAATATCTCTGGGGTAACCGGTGGGACAGAGGCAATTGAGAAGGCAGCAAGGGAGATGGCTGGGAAGATGGTAGATCAGATTGTTGCAAAATGGAGTGGTGAGGTCTCTGGAGGTGGGTTAGTTCAATTGACAGTCAGAGGTATTGGAGAATATTCAGATTTTGTAAAATTTAAGGATATAATCCAGGGACAGATACGGGGTGTTCAGGCAATTTACCAGAGGAGCCTTGAGGCTGGAACGGCTGTCCTTGATATTGATATGAAAGGGAATGCCCAATCACTGGCAGATGAGATTGCAAGAAAGAATTTCGGAGGCATTCCGGTAAAGGTATTAGGTGCATCTGCCAATACTGTTGAGGTAAGTCTGGGCGGGGCACCATCTGTAAAGGTAATCATTCCACCACCTACTCCACCTCCAACAGTTGAGGCTAAAGTTACTCCGCTCTCTGCACCTCAATTACCCTCTCCTCTTGAAGCAGACGAATACCTTGTATTTGGTGGTGAGGATGATAAGAGCGGATGGGTAGGAAAAATGCTTACATCTCCTACAGCAACAAATCCTGAGGGAGAGTTTTTGCACTATGCTTGGGGAAAGAAAGAGTGGGGAAGATTCTTTAAGCAGATTAGACCTTCCACAGCCTCAGAACTCACATTGGGGTCCCTTGTTTACTTCTTTGATGGAAATATTAAAGATGGGGTTTATTACTTTCCAACAGATAAGGCACAGATTCGTAGGGGAGGATGGTGGAGGGATGTCGTTACAGACACTTCAATGATAAATACAAGGGGGATTGTTACAGTTGGTGACTGGAAGGTTGATATCTCCAGTACCTTTGTAGAAAAAAAATAACTTAACTAATAATTTTAGGAGGTGGTGGGTATGAAAAAAAATAATCTTCGTTACCTTTTGCTGTTTATCAGTTTAATTATTGTTATTTCTCTAAATGCCTGCGCAGTAATGCCAGCCAGACAGGCTAATCTCAATAATCCCATTAGAACAGTTGCAGTGCTCCCCATGATTAATCAGACAAATGATGTAGAGGCACCAGCCTATGTAAGAACTGAATTTGACAAGAGGATACCTGTAAATTTTTATTCCAATAAACCTTTAAGGGATGTTGATCAATTATTGAAGGACCAAATGGGTGTTACCTTGGGATCACAACTTGACATGACAACCCCACAGAAGTTAGGGGAACTTTTAGGGGTGGATGCCGTTGTATATGGGACATTGATGAATTACGATACCCAGATTACAGGTTTCTATAATGTAAAGAGGGTTAGGGCAAAATTTATAATGGTCAATACCAGCACAGGCGAGACAGTCTGGCAAAATGGGATAGGTATAAAGAGCGAGACAAAAGCAGGTTCAATCGGGGGTGTGTTATCTATGGCAGGTTCTCTAAAAGAAGCGACTCAGAAAGAGGAGATTCCATGGGTAACCATAGAAAGTGAATCTAAAGGATCTTTTGGAGAGGCATTGGGGGGGGCTCTTATAGATAAGGTCGTTTCTAAGGCATTTAAAGCCCAACTTGCGAGAGAGACACAGGAAATGATAAACAGGGTAATAACAACCTTACCGCCAGGACCTGTTCCTTATAAATAAAGGCAGTTATTAAGATTTAGTTAAATATATGTAAAGGAGGTGATCGTTTCAAAAATAATTAACAATTATCAATTATCAATTAAAAGGAAGGAGGTTAAAATGAAATTGTTTTCAAAAAAGATGTATGCATATATACTGATTTCTTTCTTTGCACTCTATAGTTTTATTGGGTGTGCGGCAACAACTACCGGGGCAGTAAAAAAGGATGTCTCTGTAACCAAACAGACACAGAAATTGGAGGAGGCAGGGGCTCAATATTCAGGACCTGAATATACGGTAGGTATAATTACCTTTAAAAATAAGACACCATCAAAAGTTCTTGGGATTGGAGAGTCGGCAACTGATATTTTAAGGACATTAATAAAGTCTGCTGGTCTTGAGCCAATATCCCTGACCGAAGAAGAGATGATGGAGCAGGATAAACTCATTGAACTCCAGCAGACAGGTGCAGTAAAGACAGGTAAAAAGAGTGCTACTGAGGGATTTGAATCTATTGATTACAGGGTTTCAGGTGCCATCACTGCCTATTCTGAGGTTGAGGAGGGCTCTGATGTCCTCATAGCCCAATCAAAAACCCAGGTTGCGAGGGTCCAGGTAGATTATGCATTGGTAGATATAGCATCTGGAAAATCCCTTGTTGCAAAATCAGGTGCAGGGGAATACAGGAAAAAGACCGGAGGGATACTCGGATTTGGTTCTGCATCTACAGCAGATGTGGGTTTAAGAGACGGGGCTTTGAGAGATGCACTGACAAAGGCTCTTGAGGAGATGATTAATGAATTAAATAAAAGACCCTTTCAGGGGAGGATACTGATGATGGAGGGGAGTACCGTTATTTTCAGAGGCGGGACAAAATCAAAACTAGCAGCCGGTTCTAAATTGGGTGTCTACAGGGCAGGACAGGACCTGGTTGATCCTGATACAGGACGGGTTATCGGGAAAAGAGAGAAACAGATTGGAGAGATAATGGTAACAAGCCATCAGAGTGACAGGATTTCAGAGGGAACAGTTTCATCCGGCATGGGATTTCAGGCCGGGGATATAGTAAGGGCAATAAAGTAACCACAATCCCCTTAAATCCCCCTTTAGTAAAGGGGGACAAAGGGGAATTTGAAGGGAGGTTTTATGAAAACTTGCGGTAAGCAGTCCGTATACATGAGAAAAGGTATCTTAATCTTAGGGCTTGTATTATACAGTATCGCTGTCTTTGTTGGGACATCTCTCTCTAACGGTGAGAGTGTTTTTATTCCATCTCCAACAGGAACAGGTGGAATAGACTACAGTAAACAGATCTTAAGGGTCAAAGGTGTTGCACCACCGCAGCCAGGGGCTCAAACACCAGGGATGAGCAGGGTGTTACAATTAAGGGTAACAAAGGCAGATGCCTATAGAAAGGCACTGGAATTAATAAAAGAGGTTCAGGTTAATTCTGATACTACGGTGAATAATTTTATTCTCGAAAGCGATGTGATAAGGACAAAGGTAGAAGGAATGATAAGGGGTTTAAAGGAGGAGGCTGAACCAATATACTTAAATGATGGCACTATTGAGCAGTGGTATACATTTCCCATGCAGGGTAATTTTAATGGTCTCATCTTTGACCAGATAGTCCCTCCAGGGACACCTCCCCAGGCTCCACCTGTCCAGTTTAGTCAGGGGGGACAGGTATTTTCTGGTCTTATCGTTGATGCGAGGGGGCTCGGAGTAAAACCTGCAATGGCTCCTAAGGTCATTGACGAAGATGGCCGCGAGGTTTATGGCTCTGCATATGTTGACAGGAAGTGGGCCATTGAACAGGGAATGGCCGGCTATAGCAAAGATATTGCTGCTGCACAGAGTAATCCGAGGGTTACTGCTACCCCTATTTTAGTAAAAGGGTTAAAGACAGATGGTCAGGCAAAGACTGATATTGTTATAAGCAATACTGATGCTGGAAAAATAAGGGCAAATGCCGAGAATATGACTTTTGTAGAGAAGTGCAAGGTGATGATTGTCCTTTAATAACTGATAACTGACAACTGACAACTAACAACAATGAAATGGTAGGTTGTAAGTGGTAAGTAGTTAGTTAAGTATGGGAGGTTTTATGAATAGAAATATATATTACAGAATATTTTCAGGTGGACTCATTCTCCTGTTCTTCTTTGCTTTAATCTCCTGTGCAAAACCTGTGAGAAAGGCAGAATCAGTCCTCGATACCCCTGAACATCATGTATTCAGTGGAAACAAGCTCTTGCAGAAAGAGGATTACGATGGGGCATTGAGAGAGTTTCAATTGGCTTTACAATTGGACCCTAAATATGCACCGGCACATGCGGGAACAGGACTGGTTCATGGCTATAAGAAGGATTTCAATAAGGCCTTTGAAAGCATGAAAAAGGCTGTAGATTTAGCAAAAACAAAGGAACATAAAGTAGATGCCCATGTCGGGATGATGAGACTCTATTCCTTAGAAAGGAAGGAGGGCTGGCTCTCTAAATGCGAAGATGAATTCAGGTCTGCCATAGGAAATGATGTAGGTGCACCTGCACCCTATTACTATATGGGTATCGGATATAAACTGAGCCAAACGATGGATGGTGTGGGTAAGGCAGGTAATATGTTCAAAAAAGTCCTCGAGATAAATAAAGATTTGGTAGCTGAGGCAAATAAAGAGTGGGAATTAGTCCAGAAGATACAGAGGGCAGCGCCTGGGACAAAGATAGGTCTCCAGATAGCATTGATTGATAAGATAACACGGGGAGACCTCTCTGCACTTTTCGTTCAGGAATTAGAGCTCGAAAAACTCTTTCAAAAACGCGGTGTCAAGACATTCGACACAGGCTTCAAATCACCCACCAGTCCACAGAAATTTGAGGCCGATAAACTGACCAAAACTGCCGCTTCCACTGACATTGAGAATCATGTCTTAAGGACAGATATCGTAACAGTAATTGGTCTTGGGATAAGGGGTCTTGAGCCATATCCTGATCATACATTCCACCCCAATGAAAACATCACAAAGGTTGAGTATGCAGTAATGATTGAGGATATCCTGATTAAAGTCTCAGGTGATGAATCCCTTGCCACAAAATTTATTGACAGGCAACCCAGCTTCCCTGATGTAAGGGCTGACCAGTGGTTTTTCAATGCCATCGAGGTCTGCAGCGCGAGGGGAATAATGCAGGCAGAAGACTTAACTACAGGTGAATTTAAACCGCATAACCCCGTTTCAGGGGCTGATGCACTGATTATTATAAGAAAGCTCAAAGATGAATTAAAGTTTTTCTAATGTCAATACCCCTTGCAGGGGATGATTGAAGAACAATAGGAGGAAAATACTCAAGGTAGAGGGGATGGTTTATCTGTCTAACTTCTGATAATCAAATGGATCTATAAAAAATTTTGGATATACCTTCTCAATAATTTTAGCCGCAGAGGTCACAGAGAAATAAACAGATTAAACCGTTTAAACCGTTTAAACCGCTTTTAAAAACTCTGTGTTCTCTGTGGCAAAAAGGTATTTTCAGGTTAAAGAACGGCTTAAATACTGGAAACGAGGTTGTAGATTTTCTTTTTCTTGAAATGATAAAAATTTTCTTTCAAACATTTGTTGTTTCATTTTTTTTGTTCACTTCATCTTCATATTCCCAGCAGATGCATCGTGAGCCTGCCGAAACGATAACCAGTATTACATCTGAAGGTGCAGGTGCAATTATTAAAGGAGACCTTGCAATTGCAAAAGATAATGCAATAAACGATGCCCTGAGAAAGGCAGTGGAGCAGGCAGTAGGGACCCTGGTGCAGTCACAGACACTGGTTGATAAATATCAACTTATAAGCGACGAGATATATACAAAGAGTCAGGGATATATAAAAAAGTATGTTATCTTATCGGAAAGTCCTGATATCAATCAGGGAATATATAAAGCCACGATAAAGGCAGATGTCTCCATCGGTGATATAAAAAACGACCTGAATGCTATCGGACTCCTTCTGGAGAGGAAGAACAAGCCACGCATGATGGTTATTATGGATGAAAAGATAGGAAGTGCTGAATCAGGGTTTTCTGCAGGTCTGTCAGAATCTGAAATCGCTATTATTCAGAAATTTACCGAGAAGGGTTTTAACTTTGTTGATCAGGCTACGGTAAGAAAGAATATAGAGAGAAATAAGGCATTACAGGCTATTGCAGGTGATAACAGCTCTGCTGCTGCAATCGGACTTGAATATGGTGCAGAGGTTGTTATAATAGGAAATGCGGCTGCAAAAATTGCAGGTAAAGGTATTCAGGGAACAGAATTAAAATCCATACATGCCTCTTTAACTGCAAGGGCTGTAAAGACAGATACCGGCGAGATACTGGCAACCGCCAGTGAAAAAGGGGTTATTGCACATTTAGATGAGACTGCCGGTGGGTCTTTTGCTATAAAAAAGGCAGGTGAAAAAATAGCCTCCAGCCTCATCAACCAGATTATTGACAAGTGGAGTGGTGAGATAAGTGGCCAGTCTACCGTCCAGTTGATTATAACGGGAATAAATTTTGTTAATCTCAATAAGTTTAAATCAGTAATTCAAACTCAGGTTCGTGGTGTTCAAAAATTGCACCAGAGGAGTTTTGCAGCAGGGGTGGCAGTTATTGATGTGGAGACAAGGACAAGTGCCCAGGCAATGGCTGAAGAGCTTGCCATGAAAAATTTTGAAATCTTTAAAGTGGAAATAATAGGACTATCTGCAAACAAAATAGATATAAAGGTGATACCATGAAAATAAAGTTTAAGGTTCAAAGTTCAAAGTTCAAAGTTTTCCCTCTACTTACCCTCTGTCTTTTATTCTATACCTATGCTTACGCAAAGATAGAGGTCAGGACAGATACTGCCGTTGTAACCTTTTTTGAAGGTAAGACAGAATATAAAAAGAAAGATGAAACAAAGTGGAACTCCCTGAAAAAAGATGAAATCCTGAAGGAAGGGGATGAGGTAAAGACATTTGAAAAGGCAAGATTGGAAATCACATTATCGGACAAAAGCACGATGCGATTTGCTGAGAATACCTCCTTTATCATAACCAGGTTGAAATCTGCTCAGGGAGAGAAGGGTGGGATAACCAATGTCAAGTTATTCCTGGGAAAATTTTATGGAAATGTATCAAAATTTGCAAAGAAGGATTCCGAATTTAAAGTAGAGACAAAGGTAGCAGTAGCAGGAGTCAGGGGGACTATTTACAGGATAGACATGGAAAAGGATAATTCATTCCTTACAAAGGTTTACGATGGTAAAATAGAGGTGACCAATCCGCCATATGAGATTCCAAAGCCACAGGCCGTTGGTGGTCCCCAAACGGTCCCGGGACCAGCAAAAATAGAGGGACCAAAACAGGTAACCCTTAAGGAATGGATAGAGGTTATTGAATCTCTCCAGCAATTTACCATAAGTCCTGACGGCACAAGAAAAAAGGAAAAGTTCTCACTGGAAGAGGATATGAAGCTTGATTGGGTAAAGTGGAATATGGAGAGGGATAAGCTCATTGAGAGATAAAAATATACACCACTATGAATATCCTTTACAATGCTTTCATTTCCATTCTGATTATACTATAATATTATTATTGAAGAAGTCTGTAGCAAGGTGCAGGAATTATTAATTTAAATTTAATCATGCATACCTGATACATTGATTACATTAAGAATCCTATCTTTTCCCTGGCAAAGGCATTTGACATAATGGGTACTACCTCTCACCTCATATATCCAAATAATTACCAAA
>JACQQJ010000010.1 GCA_016207035.1 Nitrospinota bacterium
CACATGATGAAAAAAATGAATCTTTAAGATGCCTGTTAACATACTATGGGATATAGAATAAATCACCATAATCTCATTGCATTTTACCTTTTCCCTTCTGTTGTTTTAATGTGGTTTGTTCTCATAATGGGAATAGGATGCACAACATCCCCTGTAAAAAAGGTTACTGTTGCAAAAGGTGTTAAGGATAAAGAGGTTGTTTATGGGCAAGAAGGTAAAGAAAAAGATCCCTCTGAAAAAAAACAGGGTGAAACAGAATTGATACAACAGCCAGTTGAGATTAAACAAGAGGAAATAGTCCCGAGCTATAAGGAAAATCAGGCTTTCAGTGAGATTTTAGGTTTTCCAGAGTATATCGTAGGTCCATCGGATGTACTGTTAATAACATTCTGGAAAGGAACAATCCCGGAGACTGCCCCTATTCTTGTGAGACCTGATGGTAAGATTTCATATTCATTTCTGCAAGATTTACCTGTTACAGGTTTGACCCCTACCCAGATAGACAATCTTATTACAGAGAGGCTATCTGAATATGTAAAAAAACCCCGTATAGATGTGATTGTAAAGGAGTATAACAGTAAGAAGGTCTCATTATTTGGTGCTATTAATAGATTGCAAACAGGTATTTCAGGACCAGGGATATATCCGATTACAGGGAGATTGCCTGTCTTAGACCTCCTCCTTTTGGCAGGTGGCCATTCAGATCAGGCAGATTTAACAAAGGTAGAATTAACCCGAAAAGGCAAGGTACATACCTTGAACTTATACATTGCCCTTTTTCAGGGAGAATCTTCACAGAATATAATTATAGAGTCAGGGGATAGGGTTGTTGTCCCGGATCTCCCCCAGTATCAGGAGGGTAAGATGGTTGATAGAAAGGTATTTATCCTTGGAGAGGTTAGAGCACCCGGTCTCTATAGGTTTAAGAAAACCATCCATGTGGTAGAGGCTCTATCAATGGCAGGTGGAACTACCATCCATGCTGTTGAAGATGATACAAAGATATTGAGGGGTGATGACAAAAGAAGGGTAGTATTGGCATCCAATATAAGAAGACTCTTAAAACAATCAGATATGAGTCAGAATATTGCAATAGAGGATGGGGATGTTATATTCGTGCCAAAATCAACTATCAGTAATGTATCGGATTTTTTTAATAAGCTATCCCCTGTCCTTTCAGGTCTCCTCTATCCTGGTTTATATAGGGATGTTTATACGACAGGTGGTGGCATGAGATTTGATACTGGTTTTCCACCTGAGAGAACTGCAACACCTACATCTGTTCCGCAGGTTACACCATAATTCGTAACATACAATTTACAACTTACAACCTGCAACAGGGTTGTCAGTTGTTGGTTGTCAGTTATTAGTTGATTTTTTATGGCAAAGAAATACGAGCTTGATATAAGGGATTATGTAAGGATCCTCCGTAAAAGGAGGGCAATAGTAATTTTTACAACACTCATGCTGGGTATATTCAGCTTTGTCTTCGCCACATTACAGAAGCCGGTTCCTCTCTATAAGGCATCCTCCAGTGTTAAGATAGAAAAGAGCAGTACCATGGCAGGCCTTTATTTAGAGTCTATCTCATACAGTGAATATGATACCCTGGAGACTCAGGCAACTATAATAAGGAGTTATCCCATTATGGAGATAGTTGCCAAGAGGCTTGGATTACTCGATGAAAAGCTTTCATCAGATGAGATAAGGAAGAATAATAGGTATCTTGATGTGGTCCTGAATCTCAAGGAACAGGTCAGCACTGCTCAGGAGGGGAATACAAATATCATAAATATAACTGTTACATCAGATGACCCTGAGTTCTGTCAGATTACTGCAAATACCATAGCAACAATCTTTAAGGAGCAGAATACCTATGAGAAGAATAAAAGGGCAATATCTGCAAGGAGATTCATTGAGGACCAGCTTAAGGTAATAAGTACAAGGCTAAAAGAGGCAGAAGAAAAGGTAAAGAGTTTCAGGGAGGAAAATAAGTTAGTATCACTGAGCGATCAGTCGAGGATAGTGCTGGATCAGCTGACCAGGGCTGAGGCACAATATACCGAATTAACAAAGAGCCTCTCTGAAATGGAGCTTATGGTAAGTCAGTTGAAGGAGCAGAAGGCGATACCTAAGGAGACATTAGAAGGGATAGTGGCAGAAAGGGTGGGTCCAATATTTCAGAAATTGAACACCCAGTTGCTTGACCTTAATATAAAGAAAGAGTCTCTCCTTTTAATCTTCATGCCAATACATCCCGAGGTTCAGGATGTCAATGAGCAGATAGCAAATGTTACAAAAAATATGATGAGTCAATTGGTAGCGCAGAAAAATACCATGCAGAGGAGTGTAGATTCTCTCAAGATTGAGATAGAGAAATTGAGAGCCCAGTTAAAATCCCTGCCGGAGAGTGGGCTTCAGCTGGCGAGGCGTGAGAGGGATGTAAAACTCAATACTGAGGTCTATACACTCCTTGAGCAGAGGCATCAGGAGGCGCTTATAAAGGAGGCAGAAAAGATAGAGGAGGTAAGCATTGTAAAACCTGCCCTTAAACCTACAACCCCGATTAATCCTCCCCAGACAACCTCTGTTACATTCGTTGGGACTGTATTAGGTTTAATTCTGGGACTGGTCTTTTCCTTTGTCATAGAGACCATGGATACTTCCATTGGAACAATCGAAGATGTAGAGGCTTACCTCGAGGTGCCTGTTGTGGGGATAATTCCTTACATCGGTCTTGAAGAGATAAAGGATATTTTGCTTAAGAAGAGTCATATAGAACAGAGTGATGAGATCCTGGAGAGGAACGCCAGGCTTGTTACACAGTTTGCACCAAAGTCCACACTGGCTGAGAGCTACAGGGCATTGAGGACAAATATACAGTTCTCATGCCTTGAACAGGATGCAAAGTTAATCCTCTTTACATCCTCATCTCCAGGAGAGGGTAAGAGCAGTACCGTTATGAATCTCGCAATGGTTATGGCGCAGGCGGGGAGTAAGACCCTTCTCATTGATGCAGATTTAAGAAAGCCAATGATTAACAAGGTATTTGGTATTGACAGGGAACCTGGAATATCAGATGTTATCCTTGGAAACTATGAATGGGGGGAGGTTATACGAACGGTAACAGATGTTATGATGGGGAAGATGGGGATGGAGGATATTATTGCAACTCCAGGTGTAGATAATCTGAATATCATGACATCGGGGACAGTTCCGCCGAATCCGTCTGAGCTCTTGAATTCACCCCGGGTGCCTGCCCTCTTAGCACAGATGAAAGAAAAATATGACATCATACTTATTGATACGACTCCCATTCTGCCGGCTACAGATGCGGCAATACTTGGTTCAAAGGTTGATGGTGTTGTCATAGTATATCAGGTCGGAAAAATAGCACGGGGGGCCCTCAAAAGGGCAAAGGTTCAGATGGATAATGTAAAGGCAAAGGTGATTGGTATAGTCCTGAACGGTCTG
Source organism: Nitrospinota bacterium (assembly GCA_016207035.1). GTDB lineage: Bacteria > Nitrospinota > Nitrospinia > UBA9942 > UBA9942 > JACQQJ01. Next base: position 3,475 of record JACQQJ010000010.1, read on the forward strand.
AAGCCAGAGGTGAGCCTTGATTATCATGACTATAGATATGAGTCTTATTATGCCTATGGGGCTGATTATAAAGAACCAAAGAAAAAAAAGTGGATAGAGATGCCGGATTTTATAAAAAAGATAATGCCAAAGAGGAGTGACAAAACCTTGAGGGTGCCAAAAGAACAAGGGAAGGAGAGTAATATTTTCACAGGGGCTTTGAAGATACTAACCCTTATTATGGCTGTCTCTCTTATGTTTCTTGGAATATTTTACGAAGTTGATTATGAGAAAGAGAGGGAAAAGGGGATACCAATAGTATCTTTATCTGGAACTCCCCCATCTCCATCGGTGAAGGGAGGGGTACCTGAAATATCAGGCGGGCCAGGAACAGGGACTAAAAATAGTGGGGATGAAAGAGGGGTTAATCTGTTTTCAAGGCAGAATATATTTATATCGGTGATAATTGCAGTTATTATGACAATGGTCGGTTTAATTTCAGTCATAGCGGTGAGAAAGAGATATGTGATAGGTAACAAAAGACCACAAGAGGGGGTAGAGGATATTTCTGAGAAAGAAAAGATTGAAGTAGAAAAGGAAATGATAGAAACAGTTGAAGGAGGATTAAGGGAAGGGCAGGTGATGAGTCCTGTAAAAGAAATGCAAATTCCTGAGTTAAATATTGCAGCTGAGGACCAGGAAGAGGAAAGGGTGCCCGAGCTCCTGGTAGAAAAAGAGACAATAAAGACCGTAGATACTGCGGAAGATCTCTTCAAGGAGTTTATTTTTGAAGAACCACCATCAGAGGTAAAAATATCAGAGACGGTTGTAACAGAGAAACCTGAGCCAGAACTACTCCCTGAATTAAACCTTGAGACAGGGATGCAGGTAGTTGAAGGGGGGGGAATAGAAATTAAAGATGCTCAAGTAGATATGTTTATGGAAACTACTATTGGAAAAACTGTCTCTGAGGTAGAATTGGGTGTAAAAGAAATACCTGAGCCCGAACTGTTTCCTGGGTTAAACCTTGAGACTGAGACCCCTGTAATTGAAAAAGCAGGTATTGGTGTTAAAGAAACGAAGAGGGATATTTTCAGAGAAACTTTTTTGGAAGAACCTGTCTCTGATGTGGAATTGGTTGAGAAGGGAAGGGGAAAGGAGGGTAAATCTGGGCAAGAGGCTAAAATCGAGGAACTTACTGGAAAGGCTTATGATGTTGAAGAGATACTGGAAGGAGAGATTATAGAAGAGGAAACAGAAGAGATAAAAGGTCATGGATTGAGTGAAGCAGAATCAGTCCATGCACAAAGTGGTGCATCAGGTAACAGTGAAGGGACAAAAGAGACTCTTATAGATTCAAGTTTCAAGGGATTTGAAACTGAAGAAGAGGTATCTGCTGTCGAAGAAGAGCCTGTGGATTTCATGGAATTGGAAAAGGGGGATATCTTTGAAAATATAGAAGAAAAAAATGAAGAGAATGGAAACAAGCAGTTAGAGGAGGGTCTTGAGCAAAATAATGCAGTCGTAGGAGAGGATTTGGTAACAGAACCCCTGCCAAAGGAAGGGGATTTTAAACAGGAGGTTACAGATACCCAGGCAAATCCCGTGGGGGATATGAGAGAAGAAAAATACCATGGAATTGAGGTTGTGCATGAAGACGAGTGGTCTCATAAAAGGGATAAGAATAAATCATCAGATGAGCAGATAAGGGAGTGGGAGAGGCTTCTGTTATTAGATTAGGAA
>JACQQJ010000030.1 GCA_016207035.1 Nitrospinota bacterium
ATCTATTCCAATACACACCCCCCAAGGTATCCGCTTCATATCCCTCCATCCAATTATGGGCTTCACTTTGAAAATATTGAGTTCACAACACCTGATAAAATTATATTAAAGGGGTGGTTTATAAAAGGATCAGTTAATAAAAGTGTTCTGCCTGTCATAATAATATGCCACGGTCTTGGGGCAAATAAATCAGATTTTACAGAATTTGCCTCTACACTATCAAAAGAAGGCTATCATGTTCTACTCTTTGATTTCAGAGGACATGGAGAAAGCGGAGGGAGAGGCTCATCCCTCGGGTTTTTAGAACAGATAGACTTAAAGGGTGCAATAGAATATGTAAAATCAAGAGCCGATGTAAATAGGGATCAGATTGGGGTATATGGCTTTTCCCTCGGTGCAGCAGTGGTAATACTTACTGCATCATCAATTCGACAGGCTCATGATAGAGGAGAAAATGATGTCAAAGCAGTGGTCTCAGATAGCAGCTTTACATCATTAAAGTCCCAGGGTGAGAGGGTATTAAAATCCTCCTTTCTCCCAGAGATACCATTTATATATATCGCCATAAAGATATACGAAATCATGTTCAGAACTGATATTCAAAGAATAGCCCCTGTAAATTTTATAAGAAAACTCTCACCCACTCCTGTATTTATAATTGGCGGGGAGGGGGATGAACAGATGCCGGCATCTGATGCAGAAGAACTTTTTAAAAGAGCCGGAGAACCTAAATTTCTATGGATTATTAAAGGTGCCTCTCATGGAGGGACAATATCATCTGCTGGCAGGGAGTATGAAAAGAGGATAATTGAATTTTATGATAAATATATTAAATAATGGGTATTTCTAATATCGTGTGGGTAATGGTAAATATAAAATTATTAATTTAAAAAACAGATTTACAATCCTGAATAGTTTACTACCTTTTTTCATTAATTACATCGCTGACTATCCTGCTGAGTTCCTGGACATCATAGGGTTTTGCAATAACACCCTTAAAACCGTAAGTCTTATAGTCAGACATTATAGGATCACTGGAATAGCCGCTTGAGACAATTACCCTGACATCAGGGTCTATCTTAAGGAGCCTTTTAATTGCCTCCCCTCCACCCATACCATTAGGTATGGTTAAGTCCATGATAACAGCATCAAAAGGCCTTCCTGATTCTTTAGCCTTCCAGTATACATCAATTGCCCCTTCACCATCTCTGCAGAGCTCCACATCATATCCTGTTTCACTCAATATCTCCCGAGTAAGATTCCCGATCATCTCCTCATCATCCATTACCAGAACCCTCCCCTTCCCTGCAACATGTTTCTCTAATGCACCCTCATTTCCCTTTGCTAAAGGAGGGCTGAGAGGATTGGAGGCAGGCAAATAGATATTGAAGGTTGTCCCAATCCCTAATTCTGATTCTGCTTTGATCAAGCCATCATGCCTCTTAATTATTGAATATGCGGCGGCAAGCCCCAAACCCCTCCCCTTCTGTTTTGTTGTAAAATATGGGTCAAATATCTTGTCAAGCAGTTCTTTTGAAATCCCGATTCCCATATCCTTAATGTATACCCTTACATACCTTCCACTTTTTAAGGTGGGGTCATCCTTTTCACGAATGGTTATATTTTCAGCCCCTATATTAATCACACCGCTTTCAGGCATAGACTCTCTGGCATTGATGACAATATTATTGATAACCTGTCTTATCTGCCCCTCATCCACTCCCACAGGCAAGAGGTCATCCTGTATTGAAAACTCGTACCTGATATTTGAGCCGCTCAGGGAAAGAGAGACAGAGTCCTTTATCATTTTATTTATATAGACCGTCTTTTTAAGAGGTTCTCCACCTCTGGCAAAGGTTAGTAATTGCTGGGTTAAATCCTTTGCCCTGAGGGATGCCTTCTCACCCTCGGTTAATATCTGATAAACCCTGTCTTCAGGTCTTATGAGCATCTTTGCAAGAGAGATATTACCAATGATACCGGTCAAGAGATTATTGAAATCATGGGCAATGCCACCTGCAAGGATACCGAGTGATTCAAGCTTTCCAGCCTTTAGAAGTTCCGCTTCCATCCTCTTTCGCTCTGTTATGTCATGAATTATCCCAACAATACCTGAAATATTTCCTTCTCCATCTACAATCCTCTGTTTGATAACATGGAAACACCTTCCCATAACAGTTTCTTCAGTAACTATGGGGCTATCGGTCTTCAATGCCTTTTCATCACTCTCTCTGCATATTTCTGCTGCCTCCTTTGGTATAAAATCAAAGTCGGTTTTACCGATAATATCTTCTTTTTTTGTATTAAAAAGCCTCTCATGTGATTTATTAGAAACGAGATGTCTTAAATTATTATCCTTGAGAAATATTATGTC
>JACQQJ010000029.1 GCA_016207035.1 Nitrospinota bacterium
TTATTATCCTTGAGAAATATTATGTCAGGTGATGAATCAATAATAGTCTCAAGCCTCTTTTTATAATTATTGAGACTCTCCTCCATTCGTTTTCGTTCGGTAATCTCATATTGAAGCTGTTGTTTCTCGTCAATATTTTTTTGAAGAGACTCCTCAATTCTCCTGCGCTCTGTGAGATCTCGGACTATAGCCACCAAATAATGCTTTTTCTGTATAGTAATGAACCTAACATTTACCTCTACAGGAAATGTTGTGCCATCTTTTCGCCTGTGTTTACCTTCTAAGAGCATATACCCCATTCTTTGAACCTCCTCAACATGCCCCTTCCATGAAAAATTATCAGGGAATAACATTTCAATATCAAGGGCTCCAATTTTCAGGAGTTCCTCACGGGTGTATCCCAAACTAATGCAAGCCCTATCATTCACATATAAAAAATGACCCGTTTCAGGGTCAGTCATAAATATGGCATCATTCGATTGATCTATTAGTTCTTTGAACAGGAGCAAATCACCCTTAGACCTTAGAAATTCAATTTCTAAGGTATCCGCATTATTAATCTTTTGCTTTAACTCCGCTAATTCATTAAGGAGTTCATCTTTGGTTTTATGTGTATCTTTCATTGAGTCTCTCTTATAAGTATTAAATAAATGATAGCCTTAGTATATCCTGAGGTATATTAAATACCTTCTTGATGGGATACCTCCCATTCAATACTATATCTATCCTCCTCCTCCGCTTCGATGCCAATAGATTATCTGTACCAACAGGGTCATATTGAAAACAGATAGATGAGCCTGGATTATTTAAAAGGTTTATGATCATATTCACAGAAAGGCGGTTTAAATATTCTATATATTTTTTTTCAACATCCCACCTGGAGTTTTTTGAAACCATAGCCACAGCCTTTTGCCAGAGTGCGATATCGTTTACATTGATAGTCTGGGAATAGATCTGCTTTTTTGTATTAAATGAGATTATTTTCTTCTTTATTATCTCCTGCATAAATTCATCATTGTGGCTATTATGTCTATTTATTACTCCCTTTGCAATCCTCCAGTATCTCTTCTCAATATATTCATCAGATCGGAACTCCCAGTATATGTGTCCAAATCTCCTTGTAGAAGAGGTGAGATAAAGCTGATTGGGGATATAAAAATTATGTGCTATGACATCAGCTGCCAGATGGGAAAGATAGCCATACGAAAAGGCAATGATTTCTTCCCTGTCAGCAAGTTTCAACATCCTTTGCCCGATTGACCAGTTATGGCAGTGGTCGTCTCTCCTCCTGTGCCCCTTACCTATAAATATATCAGCACTTATACAACCGTAGAGATAGTCATGCGGGAATGCCCTTAAAACATCTGCTATATGCGGCAGTATAAGTTTAAGGTTATTGAGTATAAATATCCCTTCTTTTATATGAAGGCCTGCACCCCATGCGTATGCATAATCAGCAGATAGGAGACAGTAGACAGTAGACAGAAGACAGAATAAAAACAATTTCTTGCCTCTGGCTTCTGACTTCTGACTTCTGACTTCTGACTCTTGACTCCTGCGTCCCATCCACTGGATGGGTGCCCCGGACTCCTGACTCCTGTTTTTTTGATAATCCATCCATTCACCATGCATTACTTTAATTACATTAAAATCCCTCTCACTATCCACATCCAATGCGGCACCACCAAATGATGTCTCAACCATCTTTAACCGGGTTTTTAGGACATCTGATATTATCCTCTCTGCAAGTTTTACTGGAACAAACCATCTGAAAAAGTAGCTCAATGACTCTAAATGTATATGGGACAGGAAAAGAGACATCTGCACCATGCTGTAAAGAAAGAGGCTTTTAAAACCAGCATGTTTTTTTATCAACTCTATGGTAAGGCCGATAATATTCCTTACATCCTTCTGATAGCGGTATTCATACATCTTCTCAATATACCCTCTGTTTTCTACCCTGAATGGTTTTACGAGATGGAGGTTGCTTATCCTGTATTTATTTTCCCTAAGGTGGAGGTAGGCAAGCTTAAGCCCCGGCCTTTTATCAGATGGATAATAATTTTTTAAAATATCTTCACTGGTCATACCAATGCAGTAGTCATAATTTACCATGTCAGATTTAGAGAGAAATTCTTCAATCTCAAATGATGTTACAAGAGGCATATCTGCAGGCAATACAAGTACTGCCTTATCCAGCAAAACTGGATTCCTCTGTTCATCCCCATTCCTATAACCATCGATGGTTAAAAGGAAAGTATGCCAGATATTTTCATAGAGATTAGCCCTCTGCTCAGCTACTATTAAATTTTTCGTCATGGTAAGTTTATTTGAATATTTTTCAATAAGCTCATCTATTTTAGATTTCGGTCCCACAATATAAATAGTATCCACCTCCTCTATATCCTGGAGTGCAGAGAGGATATATATAAAGAGGGGAATACCGTTCATCTCCATCAGTGATTTATTCATGCCAAATACATTTTTGCTTGCATGTCTATCACCAGCCAGCAGTATTGTATCGTATTTCATAATTCGTATAGAGTACTGAGGGTCAATCCTCTCAACTCAATACCCTAAACTTTCATGGGAGCAGGCTTCAAAATAATCATGATTTATGGGGCTCAAAGAATCCCCGGTGCTTCCTCTTTTTGATGTGAAATTGCAGAGTTTATATATTATATCCTGTATGCACATGGAGGGCTTATTCTGCGGGTCTCCAATGATAAAAGGTTTCATATTTTCAATAGAACTCATTACTGACTCACTCTCCACTACATACCCCAAATTTTCTATTTCTACACCGAGATTCTTCTTTATCAATAACTGTATGTTTTCACTTATAGTAATGTCTTGAGAACTCCTCACTCTATTGAGTATAAGTCTTGGGCAAAATCTATGTATAATATTATCTGTAATATCCCTGTTGGAATCATTCAATATGCTTAATCTCTCTTTCAGACCAGTTATACCCTTTATCCGAAACCCATTATCCGCCTCTCTTGGTATCTCTATCATTTCTCTCACTTCAGCATTATTTTTAAATGCATCCATAAATCTTCTATATAAAGCAGCCTTTACATAACTGTATGTGTTCAATACAGATGTTATCTCTGGAGTTGTTATAAGTATCCCGTTATCGGTAATATTAAATAAATCTATAATATTGTGACTGATCCCGGGGGCGAGGTCTATAACAAGGTAATCTGTTGCCAGTGTCTTAAAGTGATTTATCAGTTTCCATTTTACATGATGCGGAATATTTGATATGCCAGGAATATCACCTGCCCCACTTATGAACTTGAGATTCTCCACACCTGTATCCACAAGTATAGCCCTCAGGGGATAGCCATGGAATATAAAATCTTTGAGTCCATGAGGTGGTGATTTTATCCCGAGTATGGTATGGAGATTAGCTGCCCCAAGGTCGGCATCAACAATAATTACCCTCTTCCCATGGAGGGCGAGACCGACAGCAAGATTAGCGGCTATTATGCTTTTGCCAACACCCCCCTTTCCCCCACCAACGGTAATTATCTTTTTTTGAAAACTATTATCATTGTTTGTAAATTTAGACATTTCAAAAATTATAAA
>JACQQJ010000033.1 GCA_016207035.1 Nitrospinota bacterium
ATCTATAATTTTATCTGACTGATGGTCTTTTTTACTTCCTCTGCTGATTTAAGCAGGGCTGTCATTTCTTCACCTGTCAATTTTACCTGAACAATTTCATCTATCCCATTTGCACCCAATTTAAGGGGAACCCCCATAAATATACCATGTATTCCATATTCACCCTCAAGATATGCAGCACAGGGGAGAACCCTCTTTTTATCCTTTACAACAGATTCAATCATCTGGACAATGGCTGCACCAGGGGCATAATAGGCACTCCCAGTCTTGAGATAATTTACTACCTCTCCCCCACCCTTTCTTGTCCTGTCAATTATTCTGTCAATCTTATCTTCAGATAACAATTCAGTAATAGAAATTCCAGATACCGTTGAATATCTCGGGAGGGGAATCATTGCATCGCCATGGAGACCTAAAACCATTGCCTGCACATCATCCATAGAAACATTGAGTTCCTTGGCGATAAAAGTCCTCATACGGGCAGAATCAAGAACACCAGAGAGCCCTATTATTCTATGTCTGTCAAATCTCCCAACCTTCATGGCTACATAACACATCGCATCCAGTGGATTAGAAACTACAATAATAAAGGCATCTGGAGAATATTTTATAACCTGCTCAGTTACTGATCTTACAATCTTTACATTCGTATCAAGAAGGTCTTCACGGCTCATCCCGGGTTTTCTCGGTATACCAGCGGTAATAACTACAACAGACGAATCAGCAGTATCTCTATAATCATTTGTTCCTGTGATAGAGGAATCAAAAAGCTCCAAAGGTGCAGATTCCTGAAGATCAAGTCCTTTCCCCTGAGGAACACCTTCAATTATATCAATCAGGATAATATCTCCAAGCTCTTTATATGCTGCCAACTGGGCTGCTGTAGCCCCCACATGTCCTACTCCCACAATGGTAATCTTCTTCCTCATTCCACCCCCTATTTTTTACCATATCTGCCCAAAATCAAAATCTATCCTGCATTCATCAAGGTTAAAACTCATCATCCCTCCCTGAAGCTCTACCAATTGGATAAGAATATTCTTACCTATCAATTGATGTCCAATGGTGGGTGAAGGAACCATTGCATATGCCATCCCTTCAATGAGCTCCCATCTCCCTTCCCACTTTACATAATCATTGTAGGTATACCTTGGAATATAATCAATATCTTTAGGTTTAAAGGATGACATCGTTAATCCCAAATCCCGCTTTAGCGGGATTTAAAATCGCCGATTCATCCCGAAATACTGCGTCTTCGGCAATTTTGCTCCTCACCGTATTGGTGATATACGGTTGCGTCGCAAAATTGCCTGCCAGACTTGTCTTTCGGGCGACTTGGCGATTTAACCCAAAATCCTAAATCGTATTTTGGGGTTAATTCTATTTCTTTCTCTTTGATTTTTTCGCTGATTCCTTTTTAGCCTTTACTCCCTTTTTTGATTGAGCAGCCTTTTTAACCTTAATAGGTTTTTTAAAGCCCTTTGCCTTTACCTTTGCCTTTTTTACAGCAGCTTTCTTTACAACCTCCTTCTTCTCCATATTCTCAATTATAGCTGTCCCGAACTCTGAACACTTTACCTCCCTTGCCCCCTTCATCAGTCTTGCAAAATCATAGGTTACAACTTTACCCGGTATTGTCCTTTCCAGTGACTCCTCAATCAGCTTTGATGCCTCTGTCCACCCAAGATGGGTGAGCATCATTGAGCCGGACAAGATAACTGAGCCTGGATTTACCTTGTCCTGTCCTGCATACTTAGGCGCCGTCCCGTGGGTTGCCTCAAAAATGGCATGACCGGTATTATAATTTATATTTCCTCCTGGAGCGATACCAATGCCACCAACCTGTGCAGCCAGTGCATCTGATATATAATCTCCGTTCAGGTTCAATGTGGCTATTACATCATATTCTGCAGGTCTCGTTAGTATCTGCTGGAGGAAGGCATCAGCAATGGTATCTTTTATTAAAAGTCTATCAGGAGGAGGATTACCACCACACTCATCCCATGATACCACTCTATCACCGAACTCCTCCTTTGCTACCTCATAGCCCCATTTCCGGAAACCCCCCTCTGTAAATTTCATGATATTTCCCTTATGTACAAGGGTTACATTCCTCCTATTATTCTTAAGAGCATAATGAATAGCAGCCCTTACCAGCCGTTTTGTCCCTTCACTGCTCACTGGTTTTATTCCTATAGATGAGGTTTCTGGAAATCTGATCTTCTTTACCCCCATCTCAGTTTGAAGCCACTCTATTACCTTTTTAACCTCTGGTGTCCCGGCATCCCACTCGATGCCTGCATAAATATCCTCTGTATTTTCTCTGAATACAACCATATCTACAAGTTCTGGATGCAAGACAGGGCTGGGCGTCCCTTTAAAGTATCTCACAGGTCTTAAACACACATAAAGGTCTAAGGTCTGTCTGAGAGTCACATTGAGACTCCTTATCCCCTTCCCTACAGGTGTTGTCAATGGACCTTTTATAGCAACAACATATTCCCTGATTGCCTCAACTGTATCATCGGGAAGCAAATTTGGCGGACAATCCGCCCCATAGACCTTTTGTGCCTTTTCACCTGCATATACCTCAAACCACACAATTTTTCTCTCACCCTTGTAAGCCTTTTCTACTGCCGCATCTATAACCCTGACTGATGCTGCCCATATATCAGGACCTGTACCATCCCCTTCTATAAAAGGGATGACAGGGTTATGGGGAGTGTTCAATGTCCCATCAGGATTTGCTGTAATTTTTTCACCCATTGCAGGTGGAACTAATTTTAAATATGCCATAAATCCTCCCTCTTAAGCCGTCTAAACAGTTTAAACGGTTTAAACCGTTATTTTATCCCCGCGTCTTTACATAACCTAATGAGCCTCCTGCCTTAATTACATCAATATCTCTGCCAACTAACGGATGTTTTACCTCAATATCCACTCCCTTTGTCTTATTTTTTAATATAAGGTTCTTTCCGTTAAGCCCTGACACATCCAGTTCTAAATCGTCTCCCTGATCTATCCTGTCGTAATCTGATTCATTTGTAAATATCAGAGGGAGTATACCAAAGTTTATAAGGTTTGCTAAATGTATCCTTGCAAAGGATTTTGTAACAACTGCCTTTACACCGAGATACATTGGTGCAAGGGCTGCATGTTCCCGACTTGAACCCTGCCCATAGTTAGCACCGCCAATAATAAATCCTCCCCCCATCTCTTTAGCCCTCTTTGGAAATGCAGGGTCTATAGGTGCAAATACATGCTCTGCCATAGCAGGAATATTTGACCTCAAGGGAAGTATCTTTGCACCGGCAGGCATTATATGGTCAGTGGTAACATTTTCCCCAACCTTTATCAGCACCTTTCCTTCTAACTTATTTGGTAATGGTTTAAATTCCGGAAGGGGTTTAATATTCGGTCCCCTTATAACTTCCACAGAGGAAGCCTTTTTCGGTGGAAGTGGCGGGATAATCATGTTATCATTCACAAGGTATGTTTTGGGCATAAGCATCTTTGGAGGCCTTTTTCCAAGTGTCCGAGGGTCAGTAATAACTCCCCTGAGGGCCGAAGCTGCGGCCACCTCAGGACTGGACAAATAAGTCATAGCATCTTTTGTGCCGCTCCTCCCTTCAAAATTTCTGTTAAATGTCCTGACCGAGACACCTTTTGTTGACGGGGCCTGCCCCATACCTATGCACGGGCCACAGGCACTCTCAAGAATCCTTCCACCAGAAGCTATCATACTGGCAAGTCCACCATTACTCGTTATCATCTCAAGAACCTGTTTTGATCCCGGGGCGATTACAAGGCTCACATCCGGAGGAACGGTCTTACCTTTTAATATATTGGCAACAGTCATCATTTCCCTATAGGAAGAATTTGTGCAACTGCCTATTGCTACCTGCTGAACCGGTGTCCCTTCAATCTCTTTCACTGGAACTACATTATCAGGACTATGTGGTTTTGCAATCATTGGCTCTACTTCATTTAAATCCATTTCTATGACTTCATCATAAGGGGCATTCTTGTCCGATGATAAAGGTTTCCATGACTTCTCCCGCTTCTGCATCCTTAAAAATGCCTTTGTTATCTCATCGCTTGGAAAAATTGATGTCGTGGCTCCAAGCTCAGCACCCATATTTGTTATAGTTGCCCTTTCAGGAACTGAAAGGGTCTTTATACCAGGACCTTCATACTCAATTACCTTTCCAACACCCCCTTTAACGGTAAGTCTCCTCAAAAGCTCGAGAATGATATCCTTTGCTGAAACCCATGGTTGAAGGTTACCGGTAAGTTTTACCAAGACAACCTTTGGCATGGATAGATAAAAGGGGTCTCCACCCATTGCCAGGGCCACATCAAGTCCGCCTGCACCTATGGAAATCATACCGAGACCACCACAGGTAGGGGTATGACTATCAGAACCTAATAGCGTCTGTCCCGGAACTCCAAATCTTTCAAGATGAACCTGATGACAGATACCATTGCCAGGACGGGAGAAATATATCCCGTATTTAGCTGCAATACTCTGAAGGAATCTGTGGTCATCCATATTCATGAAATCTGTCTGCAGGGTATTATGGTCTACATAACTTACAGAGAGTTTTGTCTTCACCCTTGAAACGCCCAGTGCCTCAAACTGAAGATATGCCATAGTTCCAGTTGCATCCTGAGTTAATGTCTGATCTATTTTTATAGCAACTTTCTCCCCCGGAACCATATTTCCAGATACGAGATGTCTTTTTATAATTTTCTGAGTTAGATTCATTGCCATATTCTATCCCTCCTTGTTTATATAATGAACCCTGAAGATTGAAATCACATTAATCCACGAGCTTCTCATTTCTCTGCAACCTCTGTATTTTCAGCATCCCCCCTTATTGTTTTTTTTTAAAAGACTGCAGAACAATTGACATCACGAATGACACGAAAGGACGAATTTTACAAATACCTTAAAGCCACTGACGAACCCAGACTAATTTTTAAAACTGTTTAAACTGTTTAAACGGCTTAAACGGTTTAAATGCTTTAAAAATCTGTGAAGGTCTGTGGCTGATATTTCAGATAATAATTAATTCTTCATTTGTGCCTTTTTTATTATTCATGAGATTCA
>JACQQJ010000034.1 GCA_016207035.1 Nitrospinota bacterium
AAATTGAATGTAAAGATTGTTGCTACTTATGGAGGTTTATGTGGTGGTAAAAATGGTCCAACCCATTTAGCTATTGAAGATATAGCAATCATGAGGGCTATTCCTAATATGGTAGTGATAGAGCCGGCGGATTTTATTGAGACAGAGATTGTAATAAGGACGATAGTAAAATATAAAGGGCCTGTTTATGTCAGATTAGGAAGGGATAAAGAACCCCAGATATTCAAAGAGGGCCATAATTTTAATATAGGTAAGGGAATAATCATTAAAGATGGAAAAGATATTACTTTTATTACCATGGGTATAATGGTGGCAAGGACATTGAAGGCATCAGAAATATTGGAGAAAGAAGGAATTAACGTCAGGGTAATTAATATGCCTACCATAAAGCCCATAGATGAAGAAATAATCATCAAGTCTGCACAGGAAACAAGTGCCATAGTTACAATTGAAGAACATAATATAATAGGTGGGTTGGGTGATGCCGTAGCTGAAGTTATAGTAGAAAATATTTCTGTTCCCATGAAAAGGGTGGGGATTAAAGATACATTCACTGAGTCTGGTGAGAATGAAGACCTGAGAAACAAATATGGGTTGACAGTTGAGAATATTGTAACTACAGCCAAGCATGTGTTGGAACGTAAATTACATGCTTGTGTCTAACATGTAAAATGGAGGAAAAGTTGGAGAAAATTGGGTTTATCGGGCTGGGAATTATGGGTAAACCCATGGCAAGAAATTTAATGAAGGCAGGGTATTCACTGGTAGTGTATAACCGCAGTCCCAAGCCTGTTGAAGAATTGGTAAAAGAAGATGCAGTTAAGGCTAACTCAGCGGCAGAAGTAGCCGAAGAGGCAAAAATTATAATTACAATGCTTCCTGACGGACCTGACGTTGAACAGGTGATTTTAGGTCCGAAAGGCATTATTGATAAGGCAAAGTCCGGAAGTATTGTAATAGATATGAGCAGTATTGCTCCTGCAGTCACTCTGCATATTGGAGAGGTTCTACATGGGAAAGGGATTCATTTTATTGATGCACCAGTGAGTGGTGGAGAACCCGGAGCCATTGCTGGAACTTTGTCAATCATGGTTGGTGGTGATGAGGGTATTGTTGAAGAAGTGAAACCTATATTACAAAAGATGGGAAAGAGCGTCATCAGGGTTGGAGAACTTGGTGCTGGTCAGACAGCGAAATTAGTCAATCAAATCTTGGTAGCAATCCACATTCAGGCTATGGGTGAAGCCTTTGTCTTAGCAAAGAAATCAGGTGTTAGTCCAACCATTGTCTTTGAGGCAATAAGAAATGGTCTTGCTGGTTCCAATATTCTGAATGCTAAAATGCCGCTTATCCTGTCAAGGAACTTTAAACCAGGGTTTAAAATGAAATTACATCAGAAGGACCTCAGAAATGCCCTTCTAACAGCCAGGGAGTTAGGTCTGAATTTACCAGTTACAACAATGGTGCAGAAATCCCTGTCAAGTCTGGTTGAGAAGGGCAAGGGAGAAGAAGACCATAGTGGATTAGTCCATGTAATTGAAGAAATTAATAACATTACCATTAGTAAGTGAGGGGAAATAATGGTTGAATTGTCTAATGAGAAGATGGTTGATATGTTTAAGACTATGCTCAAGATAAGGCATTTTGAGTTGAGAGTCAAGGAACTGGTTTTAAAAGGCTCAATCAGGGGCGGAGTACACCTTTACTTAGGTGAGGAGGCTGTAGCAACAGGTGTTTGTGCCTGTCTCAAGAAAGATGACTATATCACAAGTACGCATAGAGGGCATGGACATTGTATAGCCAAAGGCGGGGATATCAGCCGCATGATGGCTGAAATTCTGGGTAAAGAGACAGGATATTGCAAAGGTAAGGGCGGCTCTATGCATATCGCTGATATAGACATAGGCATATTAGGTGCAAACGGTATTGTAGGTGGGGGATTGCCAATATCTGTAGGTGCGGCTTTCTCGTGTAAGAAGAGGAAGACACACCAGGTGGTAGTCTCTTTTTTTGGAGATGGTGCATCAAACCAGGGAAGTTTTCATGAATCCCTTAACATGGCGTCAGTTTGGAAGTTACCAGTAGTGTATGTATGTGAGAATAACCAGTATGCAGTCAGTACCCATGTATCAAAATCAACCTCTGTCAAGGATGTTTCTATCAGGGCGTCTTCTTATGGTATTGAAGGCAGAAGTGTGGATGGAAATGACGTTCTAACAGTTTATAATACAGCCAAAGAACTAATAGATATAGCACGACAAGGAAAGGGACCCAGTCTTCTTGAATGTAAGACCTATAGATGGGAAGGACATTATGTGGGTGACCCTATGGCTTATCGCTGCAAGGAAGACGTAGATAAACAGAAATCAGAAAATGACCCTATTGTAAGGTTTGAAGGATATATGGTAAATCAAAAGATTGTTCCTGCATCAGAGATTGAGCAAATTAAAAAAGAAACAATTGACCTTGTGGATAAGGCTGAAAAATTTGCCCATGAGAGTAAAGTTTTACCTGTTGAGAAAGTAACAGAGGATATTTTTGCCTGAGGAGATAATATGGCAGAGAAGACATTTGCAGAGGCACTGCGGGAAGCAATAAAGGAAGAATTCCTGCGGGATGAGAATGTAGTATTGTTTGGCGAAGATGTAGGAATACATGGTGGTGCGTTTGGCGTGACCAGGGGGTTATGGGATGAATTTGGTGGTAAACAACTTTTTGACACTCCTTTATCTGAAGTAGCAATTGCCGGGACTGCTGTAGGAGCAGCTATGACAGGACTTCGCCCTATAGCCGAGATGATGTATTTAGATTTTATTACTATAGCAATGGACCAGGTAGTAAATCAGGCAGCAAAAATCAGATATATGTTTGGCGGTAAGGCAAAACTGCCTCTGGTAATCAGAACCCCATGCGGTGGAGGAAGAGGCAATGCAGCACAACACTCGCAGAGTTTAGAGGCATGGTTTGTCCATGTCCCGGGCTTGAAAGTTGTTATGCCTTCCACCCCTTATGATGCCAAAGGATTATTAAAGACTGCTATTAGAGATGATAATCCGGTAATCTTTATTGAACATAAACTTCTTTATGGCACTATCCGCCAGGATATTCCATCTGAAGAGTATTTGATACCATTTGGAAAGGGAGATATAAAACGTGAAGGTAAAGATGTCACACTGGTAGCTACGTCCTTAATGGTCCATAAGGCATTAAAAGCGGCGGATGAACTCCTGAAGCATGGAATAAACGTGGAGATTATTGACCCGCGGACATTATTTCCTTTAGACAAGGATATAATAATAAATTCGGTTAAGAAGACAGGCAGATTAGTTGTTGTTCACGAGGCACCGGTCAGGGCAGGGATAGGGGCTGAGATTGTTGCGATGGTGACAGGGGAGGCCTTTGAATACTTAGATAGTCCACCCCGGAGAGTAGGGGGTCTTCATTGTCCTATTCCATATGAATTAGAGTTGGAGAAAGAAGTGATACCGGACGAAGAAGATATTATTAACGCAGTTAAAAGCCTATAGTTGTCCCTCTATATGTTTTTTTCTAACAGAAAAAGAATCTCTTAAGGAAAGGATGATAATGAGTGAAATAAAGATAGCGTGTATCGGATGCGGCGGGATTGCGGGTGGGTATGGGCAGGAGCCGGGCGGCCATCTAAAGAATCTGAAGAAGATTGAAGGGGTTTCAATCAGAGGATTGGTGGACATTAATATAGAATCTGCGAGAAGAAGATTTACTCAGTTTGGAGGTGAATATTACACAGATGATGTCCAGAAGGTTATGAAAGACCATGAGGTAGATGCAGTGCTTATTTGCACACATCACGATTCTCATGCCTCGTTGATAATTCAGGCGGCACAGGCAGGCAAGCATGTATTTGTAGAAAAACCGATGGCAATGACTATTCAAGAATGCGATGAGATAGAAAAGGTTGTTAAGAAGGCTGGAATAAAACTTCAGGTGGGGTTCAGGCTTAGATTTGCCCCTATTGTTAGGGAGGTAAAGAAGAGGATAGAGCATCCATTAGTCATAGTAGGGCAGGTGATGGAATCCCCATGGGAAGACCATCTATGGGCACAGCATCCTGTTAAAGGGGGTGGTAATGTCCTGTCACAGGGCTGCCATAATTTTGATTTAGTGTGCTGGTTGAATGGCAGTCAGCCTGAATCAATATTTGCTCATGGAGGGACATTGACTCATAAGGATACGGATATAATAGATAATGTTGTTGCCACTATTAGGTTCAAGAATGGTTCCATAGGGTGCGTTATTCAGGGGGATGCCGGGCCGAGCGGATATACGTCTAAATTTTTCTTTGAGGTATTTGGCGGGGATAAGACTGCGACATTGTATGACAGATGCACGAAGGCAAATTTAAGAGGGCTGGATAAAGAGCGGCTTATTATAGACGACCTATCAGAGGCAGACCAGGGAGACCCGGAAGGCACTATTGAGGAATTGAGGTCATTTATAAGAATAATCAGGGACGATTCGCCCTCGCCGTGCGGTGTAGAGGACGGGAAACTCGCTACTGTGCTGATACACAAGGCATTTGAATCAATTGCGACTGGAAAGTTGCAGAAGATATCGGTGTAAGAAAGGATAAAAAGATGAGCCGAAAAGTAATAATAAGTACTGTCCAACTGCCAACGCCAAGTTATCCCAGGAATGTGTCTGTTAAAATGATACGTGAGGAGAATCTAAAAGCTGCTTGTAGTTGGTTAGAGGTGGCTGGGAAGAGAATGTCCGATATTGTATCTTTAGGAGAAACATTTACAACCATAGGGTGCCCAAGCAGTAAATATACTTTTCAAGAATTGGGAGAGGCGGTACATGGGCAAGTTCTAACGGATTGTTCTAAAATAGCTCGCAGATATAAAATGTATATCATTGCCCCGATACTTGAACTATGTGAGGGAAAATTAAGAAATGTTGCATTAGTTATTGATAGAAAAGGGAGACTCATTGGTCAGTATTATAAGGTGCACTGCACAAGGGGTGAGAGGGAGAATGGGATTGTTCCCGGAGATGAGTTTAAGGTTTTCTCCATGGATTTTGGAAAAATAGGAATTATGATATGCCATGACAACAGTTTTCCGGAGAGTGCCAGGGTATTGGCTCTTAAAGGGGCTGAAGTAATATTCTGGCCGCATGTTCAAGGTGGATGGGGTGAGGTTGCATGGGAGGCTGTTTTGAGGTCAAGGGCTATTGATAATAGTGTTTATCTCGTATCCTCTGCGTACGGTGTGCCGGATAATAAGGCCTGGCGTCCTGGTATGATTCAAGGAAGAAGCGGAATAATTGCGCCTGATGGGCTGATTATTGTTGAAATGGGTAGAAGGATAGGTGTTGCTACAGTAGAGGTTGATTTAGACAAGCCCAGAATCGCCAATGATTTTACTATGGAAGGGGAACATGAGTTTAAGAAGGATATGTTGATGGACCGCCGCCCTGATACCTATAGAGTAATTATTGAAAGAAAAAATTGAGGTTGAGGAATATGATTCGCATTGGAATTGTAGACCCTGACACGTCACATCCTGATGGATTTATTCCGATTCTAAATGGGTCAGGAAAGGCACGTGTTGTAGCAGTGCAAAATGATTATGCAGTCAGAGATGTTTGAGAGACTAAGGAATTTGAAGCATAATATTTCCCTTGCCTTCTTTCTGTCTATGTGCTATAGTATGGTTAAGAACTACATAAAAAGAGACTTGAAAGGTGGTAAAAAGTGCAAACGGTAACTATAAAATTACAATTTCCAAAACACGTTTTTCTGCATTGGGGTAAGTCCGTGGAAGGGATAGAGAAAGATGTGAAGAAAGCTACAGCTCTTGAACTTTTTAGGGATAAAAGACTGTCTTTTGGCAAAGCATCTGAATTGGCTGGGATGTCTCTTTCTGATTTTATGGATTTAACCCGGGAGTACAAAATTCCATTAGTAGATTATTCTCCAGAAGAATTAGAGGAAGAAATAAAAACCTCTAAGGTTTTAGCTCAAAAACTTAAAAAGATGACCAGGAAATGATTGTT
>JACQQJ010000031.1 GCA_016207035.1 Nitrospinota bacterium
TTGCCCCTGATTAAAATCATTCAGGGGCAGGCTTGCAAAACTTGTCCCTTCATGTTTTAAGAAGGGATTACCTGCCAGACTTGTCTTTCAGGCGACTTGGCGATTTTACCCAACCCCTGATTGAATCTATCAGGGGCTAAATCGGATTTTGGGCAGATCCTGCTGAATACAGGGAAAGAACAAAAAATAATAAGGAGAAAGGTCGAAATGGAGAATAGGAGTGAAAATAGGTCAATGACAAGGCAAAATACTGCGATAGGCTACAGGAAAAAGGCTTATTATTATCATAAATATATCTTAATTCTGCCACTCTTTTTCTTTTTTAATTTTTATACCTCCCGTACAGTTTATGCAGTTGATTTGCCAGAAGAATCTCTTCACTATGATATAAGCTTTCTCTGGTTTAAAAAGGCTGCTGAGGGAAAGATTACATTTACAAAAGGTGATGAAAATAACAGTTATATTGCTACATTAGAGGCAGAGACCCTTGGATTTATAGGTTTTATTACGAACTATCGAAAATATATCTATATATCCCATCTTACCTATAATGAAGAGCTAAAAAGATTGATATCAATTAAATTTGAAAGAATTGAGATTGTTGAGAAAAAGGTCTGGAAATCTCTCAATTTTATGGATTACAATACTCGCAAATTAACATGGCAAAATTTCTTTATGGAAAATCAGATAAAAGAAACAGTAGAAGAGATACCCAAGGATATAATCTATGAAGACATCCTTTCTGCCTTTTTTAATTTTAGGTTTGGATTTTTCGGAAACATTGAAAAGGGAAAAGAGTATATGTTAAAAGGGATTCCCAATAAAGGGGTTGTAGATTATTTTATACATGTCTCTTCTCCTGAAGAGGAGATTGCAAATAAGAGAAAACTCGGCATTGAAAATGGAGATGGTTATCTGTTCTTAATAAAGATCCCAAAGGTTATATTTAGATCGAAAGGGATAGTATGGGTATGGTTTAATAAAGACCTCCTTCCCTTAGCTGCCACAGTAGAAGACGCAGTCATACTTGGTGATATTACAGGCACCTTAAAAGATAAGAACAATCAAAAAAATGAAACCTGAAAAGGTAAAGAGACATTTTCAGAAATGGGCAGGTGATTATGATTCCCTTCATAGAGAAAAGATAATCCCTGGATTTCATGATTTCTACAGAACAGTTACAAGGATGGTACCCTTTGAAAAGAATGCCAGAATAAATATATTAGAACTTGGCACTGGAACTGGTACCCTTACAGAGATGGTTCTTTCTTCATATCCCAGGGCTCAATTGACTGGAATAGACCTGACAGATGAGATGCTGTTACAGGCTGAGGAAAAACTCAAGAGATTCAAAAACAGGTTCATCCTGATGAGAGGGGACTTTAGCGCAATCACATTGAATAGCAATTTTGATGCAGTTATATCATCCCTATCAATTCATCATCTAACACCCGATAGCAAGAAAAAACTCTATAAAAAAATATATAAATATCTAAAAAAAGGTGGGGTATTTATTAATGCAGATATGGTCAAATCTGAATCTCAATCTATTCATGCCTTATATATGAAATTATGGAAAGGCTTTATGAGGGCAGGGAAAGTTGATGAGGGATATATGAAAAGGAGATTTGAAGGGGTAAAGAAGGTAGATATCTATGATACTGCTGAAGATCAGTTAGTCTGGTTAAAGAAGGCTGGGTTCGAGGATGTAGATGTATTCTGGAAATACTGGAACTTTGCCATATTCGGGGGATTCAAAAAATAATGGAGGTCCTATGGGATTGATGGAAGGGAAGAAGGGGATAATATTCGGTGTTGCAAATGAAAGGAGTATTGCCTGGGCATGTGCAAAGGAATTGATACAGGGGGGGGGAGAGGTTGCATTTACCTATCAGAATGAAATTTTTGAAAAAAGGGTAAGACCATTAGCTGAAAGTGTGAAGGCAAAGATCGTTGAACCTTGCGATGTGAATAAAGATGAGCAGGTAGAGGCAGTTTTTAAAAAGGTCGGAGACGGATTCCAAGGGCTTGATTTTATGATCCATTCCATTGCATTTGCTGATAAAAATGACCTTTCTGGCAGGTATATAGATACAAGCAGAGAGGGATTCTTAAAGGCAATGGAGGTGAGTGTCTATTCTCTGACTCTCTTGTGCAGATATGCTGAGCCTCTTATGAAGGGGAGAAATGGGAGTATCGTTACATTGACATATTATGGCTCTGAAAAGGTTATATACAATTATAATGTTATGGGTGTGGCAAAGGCAGGGTTGGAGGCAAGTGTCCGTTATCTTGCATCAGACATGGGACAGGGTGGAACCAGGGTAAATGCCATCTCTGCTGGACCGATAAGAACCCTCGCTGCTTCCGGCATATCAGGACTCAGAACTATATTAGAGCTATGCAGTGAAAAATCACCACTCAAAAGGAGTATTGCTGCTGAAGAGGTGGGAAAAACAGCCCTCTATCTCTGCAGTAACCTCTCAAGCGGAGTAACCGGAGAGATTATATATGTAGATGCCGGATATAACATAATGGGAGTTTAACCATCCTATTGCAAAAATTTTTAAATACCTTTTGTGCATGATAAAATAGATTACAGCGATATTCACAGGATTCTCGTAAAGGTCAGGAGAGAAGATATTGTATATCTCAATGGTATATTTGAATCCTATGAGGGGCTGGCTGTTATAAGAACAATTGACCGCTGGGAATCAATAGTTGAAATATTGGCATCGCCATACTTTATATCAGAGGTTAAAAATATTTTGGAGGAATTAAAAAAAGAGATTCAATTGGAGATACTGGAGAAACTCATATGATTGAGCAAATACTTATAAAGAGGGTGCTTGAAGAGACACTGGCAAATGGCGGGGAATTGGCTGAACTATACATAGAAGATTCTACATCTATCAGCATAATCTGTGAAGATAATAAGATCGAGCAGATAATAAGCGGGAGGGATGCGGGTGCAGGTTTAAGATTGATATATGATAAAAGAAGTTCATATGCATACACGAATGACATCAACGAAAGTGCACTGATTAACCTTGCAAAGAAGGTAAGGAGTGCTTCAAACAGAGAAGCTGGAATTGTATTGGATATGACCGTTAAGAAGCCATCTGTCGATTTTCCTATTATGAAACCAATTGATAAGGTTGATACAGGCAAAAAGATCGAAAAGGTAAAAATTGCCAATGAAACGGGGAGGGGTCTTAATAATAAGATAAAACAGGTAAAGGTAATGTATCAGGATGGGGTGAGGAGGGTTTTGATAGCAAATTCCCATGGTGAACTGGCAGAGGATGAGAGGACAGGTATAATCTTTGCTGTTCATGTGGTTGCATCTGATGGTAAGTTTATTCAGACTGGTTATGAGTCAGCAGGGGGTTTCATGGGTTTTGAGCTCTTCGATCAGGAACCTCCTGAAAGAATAGCAAGGAATGCTGCTTTAAGGGCTATCATGATGCTTGAAGCAGAAAATGCACCTGCAGGTGAAATGACTGTTGTCCTCTCATGCGAGGCAGGTGGAACCATGATACACGAGGCAATAGGACATGGTTTAGAGGGGGACTTTATACAGCAGGGATTATCAGTCTATTCAAAAAGGTTAGGCGAAAAGATTGCCTCTCCGATGGTTACGGTAGTAGATGATGCCACACTTCCCAATAAAAGGGGGTCCTATAGATTTGATGATGAGGGGACCCCCTCACAGAGAACAGTTCTGGTGGAAGAGGGCATACTGAAACAGTTTATGTATGATAGATTGAGTGCAATGAAGGCGGGAATTCCTTCTTCAGGAAATGGGAGAAGGATGTCTTATAAATTTCGTCCCATACCAAGGATGACAAATACCTTTATAGCCCCAGGTATGATGGATCCGGACGAGATTTTAACATCTGTAAAGAGGGGGCTTTTTGTAAAAAAGATGGGAGGAGGTGAGGTAAATATAGTGAATGGAGATTTTGTATTTGATGTAAGTGAGGGGTATCTGATTGAGGATGGAAAGATTAAACAACCCGTGAGGGGTGCGACACTGACAGGGAATGGACCTGAGGTCTTAAGAGAGATTGATATGGTAGGGAATGACCTTGGTTTTGGCATAGGTACTTGTGGAAAAGATGGTCAGGGTGCGCCGGTCTCTGATGCCCAGCCAACACTTCGGATACCAAAAATAATAGTAGGCGGCACTAAGATTTAAAATTATTTTTTCACAATACCATAGAGGGTTAACGATTCCCCTGGTATCATTCACATGACAGATAAACTTATTCACAAAAATTTTATATATTTCACTCTGAAGATCAGAGAACAGAAATTTCTCCTGCAAAAAATTACACATCAAAATATATCAATTGACTTCCTCTATAATTGGAAAATTTTGAGAATATAAAATCTCAGGGAGATTAAACAAAATGAAACTATTTGATTTTTTAAAAAAGGATAGAGAGTCAGATATACTGAAAAGTTTAATTTCTGATGACCTTACTACACCTGCACAGATGATGGTAAACCTTAGGGAAGTCTGCAAAAGAAAAACTACCCTTATCGTTACCATTGATGATGGACCAAGCACCTTTAGAACTATGCTTCTTGAAACAGGGAAGGAAAATGAACCTGTTATCATAGATACACTCATGCCCAAACATGGAAACCAGTTTATAGAGAGTTCCAATGGTATCAAAATAGATTATAATCTTGAAGGTACTATGTATTCCTTTCAAACGAAATACATTGAAATGATGAGCGGGAGATTTACCGCAATTAAAATTGCCTTCCCCTCGATTATCAAGAAGATTCAAAAAAGGAATTCGTACAGGGTATCCCCCCCCATTGACAAACCTATCATTGTAACGATATTGAAAGGGGTTACAGAAGAAGTGGCTGATATTAGTGAAGGGGGACTCTCCTTTTACTCACGCAATTCTGCTAATAAACTTTCAATCGGGACAGTTCTGGAGAGGGTATCCTTTGAACTGCCAACTATTGATCGGCATATTGAAACCAGTGCTGTGGTCAGGACTTTTATAAAGGGTTCAAGAGGCACGGTCAAAAATAGGTATGGTATTGAATTCATCAATATGAATATGCCGGATAAAGATTCTATTGCAAATTATGCATTAGTGAGACAGATTGAGACTATTCGCAAAAAGATGAGTTAAGCCTATTTTTTACCCTTTTCTATTTTCTCTAAATCATTATTATGTCCCATGATGATAAGGCTATCGCTATCTTTTATGATAAAGTCCGGGGATGGGATAAAATTTATCCTTTCCGGTATAAACTCTTTTACTGCAATTATCTGCACTCCATACCTGTTTCTAAGCTGAAGTTCTCGTATGGACTTCCCTATAAAACTGCTCGGGGGGGCAATTTCCATGATACTGTATCCCTCAGTGAGTGGTAGATAGTCAAGAAGATTTGGAGAGCTTATACCTGTTGCAACCTTTGTTGCAATATCCTTTTCAGGAAATATAATCTCTGTTGCACCAATAGTCTTTAATATCTTACCATGATCCTCTGTAATTGCCTTTGCTACAATCTCTTTAACCCCCATTTCTTTTAAATAGAGTGTAACAAGGACGCTTGCATCAAGACTTGTCCCGAGTCCTATAACTGCTGCATCAACATCATGAACCCCGAGGGCAATGAGGGTTTCTTTATCTGCAGCATCAGCTACTACAGCCTGAGTTGAGAACTCCTTTATCTTTTGCACGATATCCTTGTTTTTATCTATGGCAATCACCTCATGACCCATTTCATACAGGTTTTTTGCCATATAAAAACCAAACATCCCAAGACCTATAACAACAAATCTTCGCATATTATCCCCCCATTAAATGTTCTTCAGAATATTGATACCTTCCTTTTGCCTTTTTATGGCTGATTGCCGGGGCAAGGGTAAGTGACCTAATCTTCCTATCGATTTGAATATTAACCTACAAAAATATCACCATCTGGATATCTGAACGATGGTTTAGTTCTCTCAACCAATGCAAGTCCAATCGTCAAAGGCCCGACCCTGCCGACAAACATAGCTATACTTAACAATATTTTTGCCACATTACTTAAATTTGATGTAATACCTGTTGATAGCCCTGTATTTCCGAGGGCAGATATAATTTCAAAAAGAATTTGAAGAAAACTGGCTTTTTCTGTAGCCGTAAGAACTAACAAATCAAGAATAGCTACAAAAATCATTATAAAAAATATCAAAAATGCCTTGTCCTTAATATCATCTGATATCCTTCTTTTAAAAAGATTGTTGTCTTCTCTGCCTTTCAGTTTTGACCAGATTGTTACAAAGATTACTCCAAGAGTTGTTGTTTTAATACCACCACCAGTACTGCCAGGTGATGCACCAATAAACATCAAAAGGGTTATCATAAATAAACTTGTGGAAGACATTGCGCCTATATCAATCGAGTTATAGCCATCTGTAGTTGAAGCTGAGATTGCCTGAAATGATGAAGCCAGTATTCTCTCCTTAATACCTGCTGATGATGGCCATTTTTCTGAAATAAAAATTATTGCTGCACCTGTCACCATTATAATTATTGTTACTGTGATTGCAAGCAAGCTATGTGTCGATATTCTTTTATATCTTTCTTTTCTTAGGGCCTTTTTAGTTATCATATAAATTATATCCAGATTAGAATGAAAGATAAAACCTAGAAATATTAACATCAGGAAAGGAATATAGAATCCGATAATAAATAAAACAATAAGAAA
>JACQQJ010000032.1 GCA_016207035.1 Nitrospinota bacterium
GCCTAATGCCTCACTTATGGGTGGAACAGGACTGTCATTCCGAACGAATGTGAGGAATCTTAAAGATTTCTCCCTTCGGTCGAAATGACATAAGGGTGTCTCTCCACCCTTCAGTAAGGCATTACAAATAAGGATATTTTTTGATTGAACATATCCACCAAATTATGTAAAATATTTCTCCGTTTTAATTTAAAAATCTAAATAGTAGAATAGAACTTTTACCTGTTGCGGAGTATATTATAACGGGTTGAGTTCCCAATAAAATTTGAGGAGGGAAAAGTGAAGAAAAAATATCTTTTATCACCAGGCCCAACGCCAGTTCCAGAGGCAGCACTTTTAACCATGGCGTATCCTATGATGCATCACAGGACGCCCCAGTTTTCCGCCATTTTTGCAGAGGTGAAGGAGGATTTAAAATACCTTTTCCAGACAAAGAACGATGTTTTAATCCTCGCATCCTCTGGGACAGGGGCAATGGAGAGCGCAGTGGTAAATATTTTTTCACCCGGTGATCATGCCCTTGTTGTGAATGGAGGTAAGTTTGGAGAAAGGTGGGGGAAGATATGTGAGTCATACGGGCTCAAGACTATATGGCTTAATGTAGAGTGGGGGAGGGCTGTGAAATCAGAAGCCATAGAAGACGCCCTGAATAAGGACAGGGAGATTAAAGGTGTATTTATTCAGGGGAATGAGACATCAACAGCAGTCTCCCACCCTGTAAGGGAAATTGCCGAAATTGTAAGACAGAGAGATAACACCCTCCTTATTGTAGATGGTATTACAGCAGTTGGGGTTTATGATATACCAATGGATAAGTGGGGTATAGATGTCCTTATTACAGGATCCCAGAAAGCACTTATGCTCCCCCCGGGTCTGTCTTTTATATCCCTCAACGATAAGGCATGGAAATTCAATGAGACTGCAAGGCTTCCGAGATTTTATTTTGATCTTAAAAAGGAGAGAAAAAATTTAAAAGATAATACCACTGCCTATACACCTGCTGCATCACTGATTATAGGTTTGAGGGAGGTATTGAAGATAATTAAATCAGAGGGTCTTGAAAAGATTTTTAAAAAGAATGAAAGGATGGCAAGGGCAACAAGAAATGCTATGACATCTCTTGGTTTAAGACTCTTAGCCCCTGAGGCACCTGCAGAATGTGCGACAGGGGTTTATACCCCTGAAGGGGTAGATGGGGGGAAACTTCTTAAATCCCTCAGGGATGAATTTGGAGTTACCCTTGCAGGTGGACAGGACCAACTTAAGGGGAAGATTTTAAGGATAGCACATATGGGTTACATAGATACCTTTGATATTATTACTGCGGTTGCATCCATAGAGATGGCACTGAGAAAGTTTGGCTATAAGGTTGAACTTGGGAGAGGGGTTGCAGCAGCCCAGGAGGTATTATTGGAGGGATATTAAAAAATAACCAAATACCAAATTTTAAATCCCAAATTCTAAATAAGCTCCAATTACCTAATTTCTAAATTACAAACTGTTTAGAATTTTGGTTATTGGATATTTGATTATTATTTGGAATTTAGCGATTGGAATTTATTTAATCTGGAGGAATAATGAAGGTACTGGTCAGTGATAAATTATCGGAAAAGGGTATTGAGATATTAAAAGAGGCAGGGGATATTGATGTAGATGTTAAAACGGGGCTTACCAAGGAGCAATTAATTACTGAAATTCCAAAGTATCATGGGCTTATCGTAAGGAGTTCCACAAAGGTTACTGCTGATATAATAGATGCCGCTACAAACCTTAAGGTAATCGGCAGGGCTGGAATCGGCGTCGATAATGTAGATGTAGATGCCGCAAGCAAGAGGGGTATTGTAGTCATGAATACCCCTGAAGGAAATATCATCACAACTGCAGAACATGCCATAGCTATGATGCTCTCCCTTGCGAGAAAGATCCCGCAGGCAAATGCCTCCGTTAAGGGTAGAAAATGGGAGAAGGGATTCATGGGTGTGGAGGTATATAATAAAACCCTCGGTATCGTAGGACTGGGAAGGATAGGGAGTATTGTTGCTCAGAGGGCAAAGGGACTCTCTATGAATGTCATTGTCTATGACCCCTTTATATCACAGGAGAGGGCTTCAACAATGGGCGTAGAATTAGTAGAATTAGCTGAACTTTTCAGGAGGTCTGACTTTGTTTCCCTCCATGTTCCCAAGACACCTGAAACCACAAATCTGATAGGGGAGAGGGAGTTTGCCCTGATGAAAAAGGGGGTAAGGATTATAAATTGTGCCAGAGGTGGGATAGTTGATGAAAAGGCATTATATAAGGCAATAAAGGAGAAAATTGTAGCCGGTGCTGCCCTTGATGTCTTTGAAAAAGAACCTGTCCCTCCTGATAATCCCCTTCTGGAACTCGATGAACTTATATGTACACCACATCTTGGTGCCTCAACTGATGAGGCACAGGTAAATGTAGCAATAGATATAGCTGAGCAGATTGTGGACTTTTTTAAAAAAGGGCAGATACGAAATGCAGTAAATGTCCCATCGGTAAGTGCCGATCTCCTGTCGAAAATACAGCCATATCTCACCCTTGGGGAAAGACTTGGAAGTATTCATGCCCAATTGGTTGAGGGTGGGGTAAGAAAGATAATGGTAAAATACAGCGGCGATATTGTGAATCTTGGTGTAAAACCAATTACCATCTCTGTAATCAAGGGCTTTCTTCAGGTCTTTATTGGGGAAGGTATCAATATGGTAAATGCCCCCTTTATTGCAAAGGAGAGGGGGATTGAGGTGGTAGAGACCACTACCAGTGAATCACACGATTTTGCCAGTCTGATAAGTGTAACCATAAAAACAGAGAAAATGGAAAAAATAATTGAAGGTACTATCTTTGGAAAGAAGGACCCGCGAATTGTCAGAATTGATGAATACTGGGTGGAGGCATCACCGTCAGGTAACATGCTCATATTCTCAAATATAGATGCACCAGGTGTCATCGGAAAAATTGGGACAATCCTCGGTGATGATGCTATTAATATAGCGGGAATGCAGCTTGGAAGAAACAAGCCGAGGGGAAATGCTATGTCTATAGTAAATGTAGATTCTGCAATACCTGATCAGACACTGGCAAAGATCCGTTCGCTGCCAGACATCATTTATGCAAAGATGGTGAGATTGTAGATATGGCCTTCACATGGTTAAAATCTTTGCGGCCTCCTTTGCAAAATAGGTGAGAATTAGATCAGCACCAGCCCTTTTCATATTGAGCAGTATCTCCATCATAATCTTTTCTCCATCTATCCACCCCTTTTCAGCGGCAGCCTTTACCATGGAGTATTCACCACTCACATTGTATGCTGCGATGGGTATGTTGAACTCATCCTTTACCCTCCTGATAATATCAAGGTATGCCATGGCAGGTTTTACCAGAATAATATCTGCCCCCTCTTCAATATCCAGTGCCACCTCCCGTATTGCCTCGTCTGAATTTCCATAATCCATCTGATACGATTTTCTATCCCCGAACTTTGGTGCAGAGTCACATGCCTCTCTGAAAGGGCCGTAAAATGCGCTGGAATATTTAGCAGAATAAGCCATAATTGGTATATCAGTAAAACCCTTTTCATCAAGTGCACCCCGTATGGCACCAACCCTGCCGTCCATCATATCAGAGGGTGCAATCATATCTGCACCAGCGGCTGCATGCGTTACAGCCATCTTTGATAAAAGATTTAATGTTGGATCGTTCAATATCTCCTCCCCTCTTACAATACCGCAATGTCCATGGGATGTATATTCATCAATACATACATCTGTTATAACGATAAGATCATGGGCTACAGATTTTATCTCTTTTATTGCCCTCTGGACAATTCCATCAGGATTGTATGCCTCCGACCCAACCTCATCTTTTTCCTCTGGAATACCAAAGACTATGACTGCGGGAATACCGAGATTCTTTATCTCCTTAATCTCGTGAGGCAGCATATCTATAGAAAAACGGTAATTACCAGGCATAGCACCAATTTCATCTTTTATGCCCTTACCAAATGTGACGAATAATGGATAGATCAGGCTATCCACGGAAAGTCGGGTCTCCCTGACCATCCTCCTCAAATTTTCATTTTTTCTTAATCTTCTTAAACGGGTAACTGGAAAACTCATGTATCCCTGCGAGTTTAAGAGTTAAGGAGATTCTCTGTTGAAGAGTAAACTCACTAACTCTTAACTCCCTTTCTCCTTAACACATTAATGCACTGTCTCCGGTGACTTTAATATTGGGGGAATTACTTCTGCCTTAATCTCACCGAAGGACTGTTCATATTTAGAGATATTATTCTGAAGGGCTGTCATCAATTGTTTTGCATGAGCAGGGC
Source organism: Nitrospinota bacterium (assembly GCA_016207035.1). Classification (GTDB taxonomy): domain Bacteria; phylum Nitrospinota; class Nitrospinia; order UBA9942; family UBA9942; genus JACQQJ01. The sequence goes on from JACQQJ010000032.1 coordinate 4,355, forward strand.
TTGTAATGACCCTTGACTGAACCTTAGCAGCATTTTTACCGGGAAGTATGATTGCAAAATCAAAAATAAACTCGTTCTTATTATGAATAATATTTGCTGCATTACTGTAGACACCGCCTTCTGTTGATGGACTAACTTCAAGCATAATTTCCCCTTTTAAATCTTCCACTTTTTTAGCCATATCAGTCCCCCTCAAAATATTCAATTATTTTTTCAGTAAATCTCTCTATAGTATACTCATCTGAAACAATATCAGATTTAAGCCCGCATTCCTCAACGGTCATTGCTGTAACAGGCCCTAAACATGCAATGATAACATCCTCAAGGAATTTTCTCCGATCTCCATTTTCGAAATATGATATGAAATTCTTTACCGTAGATGATGATGTAAATGTCACCACATCAATATCTCTGTTTTTGAGCATCTCTTTTATACTATCTACCCTCTCTGCAGGTTTAACTGTTTTATAAACATCCACGACATCTATCTCTGCCCCCATCTTTTTGAGTTCATGCGGGAGAATATCTCTCGCAACTGCAGCCCTCGGGAGAAGTATTTTTTTCCCCTGTATCTCATAATTCTGCATCACCCCGATGATCCCTTCTGCAATATATTCTTCTGGTACAACATCAACTTTTATTCCAAGAGATTCAATAGAGGTAGCTGTCTTTGCCCCAATTGCACATATCTTTATCCCTTTCAAATCTCTTATGTCCTTTCCATTAAATTTAAGTCTCTCTACGAAAAACCTTACACTATTTACACTGGTAAATATGATCCAGTGATAAGTATCAAGCCTGTTTATAGATCTGTCCAGCATATTCCATGAATCAGGATGGACAGTCTCTATAGTGGGGAACAGTATCGGAATGGCACCTGCCCCTTCGACGAGTTTTACAAAATTCTCTGCCTGACCCTTTGCCCTTGTTATGAGTATCCTTTTTCCAAAGAGTGGTTTTTCCTCAAACCAGTTTAATCTATCCCTTAATTTTACCACTTCACCAACAACTATTACTGCTGGCGGTTTTATACCCTTTTCTTTCACCAGTTCAGTAATATTCTTCAGATTTCCTATTACTGTCTCCTGGAAAGGTGTTGTGCCTCTCCTTATAACTGCAACCGGTGTATCAGGGTCTCTTCCATTATCAATAAGATTTTTTACGATAGTGGAGATATTTTTAACCCCCATAAAAAAAACCAGGTTTTCTATACCGCTTGAAATCTTTTCCCATGCAACCCTTGACACCCCCTTTGACCGTTCTTCATGTCCTGTAATAAATGCTATAGATGAGTTAAAATCCCTGTGGGTTAGAGGTATCCCTGCATATGCAGGGACTGAGATAGCTGCGGTTACTCCGGGTATTATTTCAAAGGGGATCCCATTATCTGCAAGCTCTAAGGCCTCTTCTCCGCCCCTTCCGAATATAAATGGGTCACCACCTTTAAGCCGGGCTAAAATCATTCCATCCTTCGCCTTATTTACCAGCAGTGAATTTATCTCTCCCTGTGATTTAGTATGCCTTCCAGCAATTTTTCCCACATATATCAGTTCTGCCCCATCCTTTGCAAACTCCAATAGTTTCTTGTTAACTAAATGGTCATAGATAATGACATCTGCCTCCTCAATGCAACTTTTTCCTTTCAGGGTAAGCAATTCTGGATCACCGGGTCCTGCACCTATAATATAAACCTTTCCAGATTTCATATATTTTTATAATCAGTGCCCTATTTCTTTTCCTTTTACAACTCAATTTCCTTCTCGGGCGTTACCATGATTATCTCGTTTTTATTCAGTATTATTACTTCTGCCTCTGTGATATCCCTTTTCATATCTACAGGGGATAGTTTTGCCCTCAAAATGGGGATAAACTGAATATCCTTATCATTTAAAAAATCGGATAATCTCTTCCTGTATCCTTTTCTCGTAATAGCTACCTCACCAACAATCATAAACTTCTCTGTATAAATTGATACCTTCTCACCTTCCATATATCTCCTCCCTGCGTTTGATTAATACTATTATAATATCATTTTTGCAGCCTGTAAGCCATATTGATTTTGAGACCAAAATGAAATTTTCTATACATGAACATATCTGTTAAAAAGACTTGCCACTCCCGATAATTAAAACTATTTCACCTTTTATTACCCTCTCCTTTAATTTCCGGATGACCTCATCTGCTCCCCCCCGTATAACCTCTTCATAAACCTTTGTCATTTCTCTTGCTATTGCTACAGGTCTGTTGCCGAGCATATCCCTTATCTCCTGTAATGTGGAAATGATTCTATAGGGTGACTCGTAGATTATAATGGTTCTATCCTCATTTACAAAAGACCATAATCTCTCGAATCTCTTCCCCTTTTTTCTCGGCAGGAATCCCTCAAATATAAATCTATCAGTGGGAAGACCTGATACGGACAGTGCTGCAATTACCCCTGCTGGTCCCGGAATTGGATGGACTTCTATGCCGTTGTCTAAAGCCAGTTTTATCAAATAATACGCAGGGTCTGATATGCCCGGGGTTCCCGCATCTGAAACCAGAGCAATATTCTGCCCGTTTTTCAGTTTATTTAAGAGATATTCACCCTTTTCCCTCTCGTTATGACTGAAATAGCTGGTCAAAGGGTTTGATATTTCATAATGGGTAAGGAGACCCTTTGTCCTCCTTGTATCCTCTGCCGCTATTAAATCAACCTCGCTTAAGATTTTCAATGCCCTTAAGGTAATATCTTCAAGATTTCCTATAGGCGTGCTTACTATATATAAGATACCGTTCATAGAATAAATGATTTTCCCTGAAGATAGTTTTTTGTCCTTTTATAAGGAAATTATAAAAATTTACCACAGAGACACGAAGACACAGAGTTTTTAAAAGCGGTTTAAACGGTTTAAACAGTTTAAACGGTTTAATCTGGTTTATATCTCTGTGCCTCAGTGTCTCAGTGGTTTAATCAAGTTTTTGTCCTTTTGGTAGCTCGTAAGAGTTATATGTGATTAGTTTTTTCCCGTTCATAGGAAGATATTTCTTTAAATGAAATACCACTCTCTGCCTCAGGTTTTTCATTCATCTCGATATTCCTCATATTTCGTAAACCCCGTTAGAAAGACTTCGCCTTTCTAACGGGGTAAAGATAAATATAGCACTCTGTATGTCTTATGACAACGAAAAC
>JACQQJ010000039.1 GCA_016207035.1 Nitrospinota bacterium
ATATAAGATTGGATCCCTTTTTATTTTAAAGAGTTTGAAGGTTGCGGGGAGTTGCAACAGGATAGAAAGAATTATTAAGGCAGCAGGCAGCCAGGATATAAAAGGAAAAATCAATATGGAGAGGGCAGAGATACCGCATATGAGGACATTCAATGCCAGAAGCCTGTCTGCAGGGTATAAGGCAAGTCTCTCATGAACCCTGTATCTGGCATAGGAGTATTGCCTTTTCAGATACCCGGTAAATGTAGGTTTATAATGGTGACGGGCTAAGGCATTTTTTTTATAGATGAGCTTATAATCCCTCTCAATTATCCTGCGATTAAAGTCTGAGTCAAGGACGGCATTCACTAAATTCTCATTAAATATCCCTATCTCTTTAAAAATTTCTGCCCTGTATATGGCATTTGCTGAGGTAATATGATTGGCAAATCTCTCTTTTGTCTCAAACTTACTCTCTATTTCATATCCAGCAATCCTTGCTATCCATGAGCTGTTCTCCGGTGTGGCAAGTCTCCCCCCAACCCCTGCAACTTTTTCATCATCAAATTCTTTCATAACCTTCTCAAGCCATCTATCCTCAATCTCCACATCTGCCTCGACAATTGCGATAAATTTTCCTGTGCAATGCTTCAAGCCTTCATTTAACGCCGATGCCTCACCGCCATTTTTCTTTTTAATCAATTTGATGTCTGGATGAATTTTTAAGAGTTTATTTATTAAAGGGTAGGTATTATCAGTTGACCCGTCATCAACTACAATAATCTCAAATTTAAGGTCTGTTTTTTGATTTAAGATTGATTGTATGCTGTCAACTACAGTCGCCTCGTTATTATATGCAGGCATTAAAAAGCTTATATCCATGTATGAGTTTGGAGTTTAGAGTTTTGAGTTTAGAGGGAAAGCAAAGGTCAGTTTTTCTTTGGATACCCATTACTCAAAACTCAATGCTTGAATAGATTAATTGCCACCCGTATATCATTTAAAAAATCCCTTACCCCATGATAGGTTTTAATCCTTGCCATAATCATCTTAGGTCTTAAGTAGAATGATCTATAGGCATATCTCTCTAATTCTTCCAGTTCTTTTTTTGAAAGTGATGGGTAGCTTATAATACTCTTGCCCAGCGGATTTATTTCATCTGTTTCATCTATCAGGTAACTCTTTTCTTTACAGAAATTGTAAAATTTTGTCCCCTTAAATGGTGTTGCAATGGAGAACATAATATTTTTCACATCAAGAATTTTTAATTTTTCAACAGTATCTTTTATATCTTGAGCAGTTTCATATTGTGATGTCCCAAACATGATGTTGAGCTTTGGCTCAATGCCATATTTTTTTAATAAACTCACAGATGTATAGATATCCTCTACCTTTAAATCCTTCTGTATATAATTAAGGACTTCCTGATTGAGATTCTCAACCCCAATGTCTACGGATACACAGCCTGCCTCTGCCATTGCACTGACTACCTCTTCATCAGTAAGAAAGTCTGCCCTGCTCAGACACCCCCATTCCATCTCAAACCCTTTAATACCCCTGCATATCTCCAATGTCCTTTCCCTTCCCCATAAAAACTGGTCATCTACAATCATCACAGAATTAAATCCCTGCCTTTTTATGGCATTAAACTCTTCAATAACCCTCTTTGCACTGGCAATCTGAACGGGGGGCTTTTTGCCATTATTATACCTCATATATTCCAGCTCCCTCGCAAAGCTTATTGAGTTGGGGACACAGAAGAGGCATCTGAAGGCACACCCCCTTGATGTCATCATAATTGTGTGAGGCATCTTTCTGAATTTTGGATTGAAATAATTTTTTATATAAGGCTGAAGGACATGGTGATTACGGAAAGGAAAGGGTAATTCGTCTAAATTGACAGGCCTTTCAGGGGGTGGTTCATGGACAGCCCTTCCGTTGTTGAGATAGGAAACCCCTCTACATTTTCCCTCTTTCAAATAGCTGATAAGATTTTTTTCTATCTCACCCCTGAACACAAGGATATTCTTATTTATGAGATACTCCTCTGGCACACGGGTAGGTTCTGGTCCATGAAAGATAATTTTTGAGAGAGGTCTAATCTCCTGTATCTTCTTTAAATAATACAGGTCTGTCTTTTTAGAAAGGATTACTGAGTGGATTACAAAGTAATCAGCCCCTGAACTTGTTTCAGAGCCGTCTTTAATCCTGTTTAAAAACCCTTTTTCATCAATTCTTTCAAGGGACGCATCTATATAATTTACATCAAATCCTTCTTCGTAGAGATAACTGAAGGGGTAGAGATTTGCAAGGTCAGGGAAGTGATACAGCTCATAGCTGCAGCCAGCAAATCTCTCAGGGGTCTTTTTACCTAATGGGGGTGGTTCTAAAAAGGTAATTTTCACTTTTCTATATAAACAGTGTAAATGGGATGGTTCTATTTACATTTTTCCCTGCCTGCAATGCTGTCTAGGATTGAGTAATAAAAATGGCGTATCCATTTAAGTATAAACCTCAATCACTCTGTTATGTGTTGGTGTTAGCACGATTTTTACATGATTTTTAATAGAACCGTCCGATTTACATCAACCTCTACACATTATGTAGCCTTATAAATTTCAATACCCTTTTCTACTATTTCCCCGCCAATTTCAAAATAATCTGAGTTCTCTAACTCATCTTCTGTAAAACCAATAGGGTCAATGTCAACAGAGATTTTTATCCTCCTTGCATAATCAGACAGAAGCATTATCCTCTTTATATCGTCCATTTCACTAAACTTATCGGAGACAACTGCAATATCTATATCACTACCTTTTGTAGGTCTTCCATGTGCATAAGATCCAAAAAGAATAACCCTATTTACAGGTAACTTTTTCTGAAGCTCTTTTACATAATCTGATACTATATTTCTAATTTCAGTTTCTTTGTATACCATCTTATTACATCCTCTGTATCTCTTAATAGATTGCTGGCGTTTCGTTTATTGTATATCTTATGATTGAATCTATCCTCTTTATACCGTGCTTTAACATAATGGGCATCTATTTTTAGGATTTTATTGTCAATAGACTTTGGAATCTTTATCCCAGCCATTTCAGCCAATTTAGGAAGTTTATGTATATACTCTGGTCTTTCATTTTTCTGTATGATAAACACTGCTTTTAAAAGTGCTTCTACAGTTTGCTGGCACATAAACATTGTAAAGTTATATCGACAAGCCTTTAGCATAGCTGTAGCAGTCTCAAGATTTTCTCTTGACGATAACAACCAGAACCTGATTGCTTTTTTTATGTCTTTAGTCATACTGGACTACTGTTAACAACATCCCTCATAAACACTTATTGTCTGCCGTTGTAAGTATTTTTAATAGAACCGTCCCATTTACACCATTTACATTAGTTTACGATTTTTTGAATTTGACATTTATCTTACCTATGACATAAAATATTTACAATTATCTGAGCCATAAATTATCATAGTAATTTTTACCTGATAATAGGAAAAAAGTCAAATATCAGGTTAAATTTACCTGATAATCAATGGTTAGCGAAGAAGGAATAAATGCAAATGCACGTTATGCCTGAGATATTTCTTGGAATCGCAATAGTCGCACTCGTGGTTCCGGCGATCTATTACTGGGTTTACCCACACCCAAAGATCACGAAGGCGAAAATAGGAGAGCTAACGCGGTCGCACAACAGCCGGGTCGAGCACATAGAGAACGAAATCGAGCTTGCAAAGAAACATCACTCCGGTGGCACCAGAGTCTACGGCGGTGCAGAACCTTGGGCGGAGGCGGAAAGATACGAGTTAGCTTTGCGAGACAAACTCAGCCGAGAAGTGTCAGAATACGAAGAAAAGATTGAGGACATGAAGAGATTTCCATTGACTACGGCTCTCGTCATATTCAGTATTTTTCTAACATCGATAGGAATGTTTTTAGCAAATCTACCAAAAGCGCAGTAGTGGTGAGGAAAGAGAGCAAAGAATGTTGATTATACTGACCAATGACAGCGTCGAGGCTATCGGCAAAGAGAGAGGAAAAAGCCGCTAACAACGGCATGAAGCGGATCGTGTCCCTGTCGGGCCACTCCCGCTTATGCCGAGCGTTCGGTTTCAGGAGGGAACCGACATGAGCGAGAAACCTGACGCTTCCACAACGCGCGAAACCGGAATAAGTGCGTCAGGAAAACCGGCTACTGATCTTCTTGAGCAGGCGGGCAAACGAGGTGTTGCCGCGTTAATGCCTTACCTGTGGACATTAGTTTTCATAATTGCCATTTTGGCCTTAATTTACAAACGCGGTCTGGACTGGTGGACCGCGGGATTTGGGGCGATGGTAACTGTATCGCTCCTGATTGTGCTGTTTGTCATAAGGCAAATAGTTGATGCGCCTCGCAAGGAAGTCAGGCACCTCGCCATCACGGCCATGTGGTTTTTTATGGTTCTCTTCGCCACTTCATTAACGCTTTTCGTTTCAAGCGCATTTTTTGGCCACCCACTGGATTTTCGTCCATCTCCAACCACAAATGAAGACGAAGGAAATGCGGTAATTCGCCAGTTCTACAAGCTGATCGACAAGCGAGACTTCAAAGCTGCATGGGACCTAATTCACAAGAAAAGAAAGGACGAAGTCAGAATCAGAACCCAAAATCCAAAATTCGATTGGGAGGAATTCGGACAAGCCTACACGACCACACGCGAACATAGTCATCTGCAGATTGAACGGATTCTAACCCCATTTGCGATCGACCGCGCGTACAGAGTATCCTTCGCGGTGCGTGATGAGTTGCCCATTAATCACCTCTATCGATCGCGCGCAACCCTAGTAAAGGATTGGTTTGAAGGTCGCTCGTTTGACCGCGACAAGATAGTTGGTCTCGTTATCGGCGACGTTACGAATCAATTTGAGATCCCAAGTGAATTGGAGCCGACGGTTATTGAATTTGTAGAGACGAGACGGTTCGAGTCGCTCTTTAAGCCGGGTATAATTTTTGATATTGGCAGAGAGCTAAAACTTGCGGAGCGAAAAGCCCCATTGGCATCACCAGAAAATGTATGGCGATACTTCGTCCAAGTGGTGCATTTACAAGAAGAACAACCAGGCTCTTGGAAAATTACAAGTGGTCTTTCCCCGCGCTTGGTCGAGGCGACTTACGAACCGGGCGCCTCGGCTCCATGACGATGAGCCGCGCGTTTGAGCTGCCGGCGTGATCTCTTCCTGCAACAACGCCATGAGAACGCCGAGGCCTAACCACCGCTTCCAGCCGATCGGCTACCAGGCTGTGTCATAATACCTGATAATTATATAAAGAAAAAGGGACAGATTTATTTTATTGACAAATCTTACCAATATAAATAGATTCACTATATGCCAAGGACATCTCGCATCGTATTGCCAAACTGCTCGCACCACATTATCCAGAGAGGTCATAACAGACAAGTAGTTTTTGCAGCAGATGAAGACTATCTGTATTACTTAGAAAACCTAAAGGAGTGGAAAAACGAACTTGAATGTAAGATTTACGTCTTCTGCCTCATGACCAATCATGTGCACCTTATAATTGACCCTGGTGAAAAGGTAGAAAATTTAGCATTGATAATGAAACGAGTTTCAGGGCGTCAAACTCGTTATGTAAACAAAATGGAAGGAAGAAGTGGGACATTATGGGAGGGAAGGTATAAATCCAGCCCAATAAAGGCAGGCGAGTATCTCTTGGCATGCTGTCGTTATATTGAACTCAATCCTGTGAGGGCAAAGATAGTAGAAAAGCCTGAGAAATACAAGTTGTCGAGTTACCGTTATAAAGTAGGAATAGAGGAACTTGACTGGTTAGATTTGGATCCATTTTATGTGGAGTTAGGGAAAACAAAGAAAGAGCGTGAAGAAAAATACAAAAAATGGATGAGAGAGACAGTTCCAGATGGTGAATGGGAAATAATAAGGCAGGTGGTTCAAAGGGGTCAGTTAACTGGTAGCAATAGATTTATAGAGGAAGTTTCAAAAAGGACTGGAAAACGAATTGAGTTTAGAGGACAGGGGCGTCCAAAAAGTATGGAATAATAAATC
>JACQQJ010000005.1 GCA_016207035.1 Nitrospinota bacterium
CCCTATACCACCTCCTTTCCTCAAGAGTTATAAGAGTAAATAAGAATGAAAAGATAAAGATATATCAATTCTGAGTAAACCCCGTTACCCCACCCTGACCTGTCTGAGTACAACGCACAGGCAGACGGCAGACAGGTGCCACGCACAGGCAGGAGGGAGGGGCATTCTGCTGGCAATGGGGTAAAGGTATTTATAGTAATAAAACCTCTTTTCTTTCTGTTTTACTTCCTATTAAAGTATTCATAAACATGGAGTGAAATTTGATATATGCATTGTTATTGCTATTCAAAGATTGAGTATAAAATCCTCTCCGCACCCTTCCTCATCTTTAAAAATTGAAGACCCAGAAAGTAGCTTCCATCCGTTATTTTTTTTGACCAGCGAATCTCCCCCTCAGCTTCAAATGGAGGTCCATTATATCCTTTAAGAAAAGATCTCAGGAAGGTCGTTTGACCTACAGAAAACTGAAAGTAACCATCGAGTATAATCTTTTCTGCAATAGGCTTCTCTATCTTTATACTTACGCCACCTTCAGATATATCTACAATGATACAGCGATATTTAACATTTTTATTTTTATCAGTAGTTGAAATATAAACATTCCTTAATATCTTTGGATAAAATGCCTTTCTCTTTATTTCAGCTAATTCTGCCATTTAAAAAAATTAAGTAGCTATTGGCCCAGATGCTGCCCCGCCAGTTATAGTGCCTGATGTGACAGGACCTGATGCAGCTGTATTGGTTGATAAAACACTGTTTTTGAGTTCTCTTCCTGGTTTAAATTTTGGAACTCTTTTTGTGGGTATTTCTATTGATTCACCAGTGAGTGGATTTCTGCCTTTTCTCCCTGCCCTTGTAGCTACTGAAAATGTTCCAAAACCTGCAAGAGTGACATTCTCTCCCCCTGAAATAGAATCTGTCACTTTTGAAATAAAACAATCTAAAGCCCTCTCTGCTGCTGCTTTTGAAATTCCTCCTGCATCCGCCATTGCTACAATCAAATCACCCTTGTTCATTTTATCCTCCCATCAACTAAAGGTCACCAGTTACCAGAGCACCATAGCACCAGAAAGATATTTTTTTACTGGTGTCCTGGTGACTGGTGCACTGGTGCACTGGTGCACTGATTTATATTCCATACCTCTTCAACGCTATGTTTAATACAGACAATATCATTTCATTATAGCTCATTCCTGCTGTCATTGCTGCCTTTGGAAAGCATGAATTGTCTTCAGGTCTTGGCAGAATTCCAGGCAGGGGATTAAGCTCAAGTATGTAAGGACTCCCCTTTGAATCAAGTCTGATATCTATTCTGCACCAGTCCCTGCACCTGAGCGATTTGTATGCCTTTAACGCAATCTCTTCTATTTCAGCCTTAAGTTCATCATGTATATCCGCCGGGCATTGAAATATTTCAAGAGGTCTATCTGACCTATCCCATATCCATTTTGCCTCATATGAATATATAGGATTAATGTGTTGTGGAAGACTGTCAAATTTTATCTCTACAATTGGAAGTACCCTCGTATCACCATCATTTCCCATTAATGCAACGGTGAATTCCCTCCCATTTAAATATTCCTCTACAAGGACTGGCTGATGATACACAGTAGTAATCTCCTCAATCTTTTTCTTTATATGATCAGTCGTAAAAACTACCGCATCATTCTTCACCCCTTTACTTGAGCCCTCATGAAGGGGTTTTACCATAAGAGGGAATTTCTTTAGTCTTATCTCCTCAGATGGAGAAGAGACTATCTGGAACTTTGGAGTGGATATTTTGTAAAAAGATAATATCTCTTTCGCCCTCCCTTTGTCAAGACATAGAGAGAGGGTCATTGGATCCGAACCGGTATACGGTATATTAAGCATCTCCATCAATACAGGTATATAGGATTCCCTGTTTGGCCCATCCTTCCCCTCTGCAATGTTGAAAACAATATCAGGTTGCGAGCTTTTTAATTTTTCACATGAATTTTCATCTGCCTCAATCATAATAACCTCGTGTTTTGTTGATAGGGCAGACCTAACTGACTCAATGGTCTCTTCTGTATCCCACTCTACATCCCAATCTGGTGGAAGCCCTTCTCTAAATCCCTTTTCCTGACCTCTGATTAAATCAGGGGCAGGAACAGGCTTTAAATTAAAAGTCAGGCCAACTTGCACAACTCCTCCTTTGAATCAAATAGCTCAAACTGTTTAAGTGGTTTAAACTGTTTAAGTCGTTGAAGTTGTTTTACTGACTCATAATAATCAAATAACTTCCCCTGGTAATTTCTTAAGGTTACTCTTCCGTCAGCCTGAGATATTAGATACACAGGAGCTACCGGTATCTTACCCCCCCCGCCAGGTGCGTCAATAACAAAAGTGGGGACTGCATAACCTGTGGTATGACCCCTGAGTTTTTCTATTATATTTATACCTGCAGAGACAGGGGTTCGGAAATGTCCTGTTCCGATAGCTGGATCACATTGATAAATATAGTATGGTCTTACCCTTATTTTAAGGAGCTCGTGCATCAACTTTTTCATGATATACGGTTTATCATTTATACCTTTTAGAAGGACAGTCTGACTTCCAAGGGGGATACCGGCGTCAGCGAGAAGTCCGCATGCCCTCTTCACATCCCCTGTAATCTCTTTTGGGTGAGAGAAATGAATACTCATCCATACCGGGTGATATTTTTTTAGTTTTTCCACAAGAGGGGTCTCTATCCGCTGTGGAAGGGTTACAGGGACACGGGTACCAAGTCTTATTATCTCAATAGCTGGTATATTTCTTAAATTTAATAGTATGTCTTCTAATATCTCTTCATTCAGTAAAAGCGGGTCTCCACCTGATATTAAAACATCCCGTATTTTCTTGTTTGCCCTTAGATATGAATATACATCTTCAAGCCTGTTTCGGGAAATAACATTCTCTTCTGCCCCGACCATTCTCCTCCTCGTACAGTATCTGCAATACATTGCGCATTGGTCTGTAACTATAAGGAGCGCCCTGTCAGGATACCTATGCACAAGTCCTGGCACTGGTGAATGGGCATCTTCTCCGCATGGATCAACCATGTCGTAAGGAGATCTGTACGATTCTTCTATTCTGGGAACTGCCTGGCGACGGATTGGACAGTTGGGATTGTAAGGGTCTATAAGGGATGCAAAATATGGTGTTATAGCCATTGCCAGTCTTCCACTTGAAGCTAAAATACCTTCTCTCTCTTCCTGGGTAAGCTCAATGAACTCTTCTAACTGCTGGAGGGTAGTTATCCTGTTTTTTAATTGCCAGCGCCAATCATTCCATTGTTCTTTTGGAACATAATTAATGATGTGCTTAAATAAATTGCATGTCTTATTTTTTTTAAAATTTGATATCTGACCCTGAAATTTATTCAGGGTTTGGGTACTCATACAGAGTATGGGTTGTGAAATTTGAGTTATACTACTGGGAGGCTCTTCAAAGCTACATTCAGATGATTCCATATAAAAATCTTTTCTCCTCTCTTTAGGATTACACAGATTTTAAAGTACATTTCACAAATGAACATCTATCTCATCTGTATTTAAATCCGGGTAATCTGGTTATAATGTTCAGCATACCATAGGTAACGGTATACAATTAATTAATAAAAATATTATTACAGACCGTCTTACCACCTCCTTCGTTTATATATGGTTTTGGGTTTTGATAAGAATATAGCCACAATATATTGTGATGTCAAGATTTATTTTAATATCATACCCAGACGATTCCACCTGACACCAAAGTTTAAACTATCCCATGACCAGTATACGATAAATGCCTTTCCTCTTACCTTATATTTATCCAGGAATCCCCAAAAACGGCTGTCCATACTATTTTCTCTGTTGTCCCCCATAACAAAAAATTTATTTTCTGGAATTATAATTGGTCCAAAATTATCCCTGGGATGATATGAGCTTCCGCCCTCTTCCTCATGGTATGCATAGGATTCATTGAGTAAAGTGTCATTTATATATACCCTTTTATTTTTTATTTCTATTTTGTCACCAGGGAGCCCTATTACCCTTTTTATAAAATCCCTGCTCTCATCTCTCGGAAATTTAAATACAATTATATCCCCCTTCTTTATATCTGTGAATCTATAAATGAACTTATTGACCAGAATATGGTCTCCTATCTGAAGCGTTGGTATCATTGAGCCAGAGGGTATTTTAAATGCCTGCACTACAAATGTCCTGATAATAAAAGCAAGAAGAAGTGCAATAATTATTGCCTCTGCATATTCCCTTACAATTGATTTCTTTTTCGTCTGTTCTGTTACAGATGCTCTTTCAATATTTTCAACCTTCTCCATAATTGAACTCTCCTCCATTTTTATAGGAAATTATAAACCACAGTGGTACGTAGACACGGAGATTTTTTAAACTTATATTTCTCTGTGCCCCTCTGGCTCTGTGGTTAAAATCAAGTTTTTGTTTTATCTATTTCGTTTTCAATACTGCGAGGAAGGTCTCATGTGGTATCTCTACCTTTCCTATTTGTTTCATCTTTTTTTTGCCCTCTTTCTGTCTTTCAAGGAGCTTCCTTTTTCTCGTTATGTCACCACCATAACACTTGGCAAGTACATTTTTTCTCAAAGGCTTTACCGTCTCTCTGGCAATAACTCTGCTTCCTATGGATGCCTGAATTGCTACCTCAAACATCTGTCTCGGAATTATCTCTTTCATCTTCTCTACCAATTCCCTTCCATGGTGATAAGCCTTATCGCTATGTATTATCGTTGAGAGTGCATCAACTGGATCACCATTTAAAAGTATATCTAATTTAACCAGACTCGATGGGCGGTAGTCAAGGTATTCGTAATCCATGGATGCATAACCCTTAGAAACAGATTTCAGCCTATCATAGAAATCAAGAACGACCTCATTAAGAGGCAGTTCGTAGATGACCATCACCCTCCTCTCACCTATATATTCCATACCTCTTTGTTCACCTCTCTTATCCTGTGTTAACTTGAGTATGCCGCCAAGAAATTCATCAGGGGTTATTATCGTGGTAATGATGTAAGGCTCTTCGATTCTTGCTATATGATTTGGGGGGGGGAGTTTTGATGGATTGTCTACATACATTACCTCTCCTTTTACATTTACAATTTTGTATACAACTGTAGGTGCAGTTGTTATAAGGTTTAGGTTAAACTCCCTTTCCAATCTCTCCTTCACTATTTCCATGTGAAGGAGACCGAGGAACCCGCATCGAAAACCAAACCCGAGGGCAAGAGAGGTCTCTGGCTCAAATTTAAAAGAAGAGTCATTTAATTGGAGCTTTTCCAATGCATCCCTCAGGGACTCATATTGTGAGCTATCCACAGGATATATACCGCTGAACACCATTGGTTTTATATCCTTATAGCCGGGGAGAGGTATATGTGCAGGTCTCTCGTAATCTGTGATTGTATCACCAACTTTTGCATCCCGTATATTTTTAATACCCGCTGTAATATAACCAACCTCACCAGCGGATAATTCATCCACCTTCATATCCTTTGGGGTAAATACACCTATTCTGCTGACCTCATACATTTTTTTATTGGACATAAACATCATTTTCATATTACTGTAAATGCCCCCTTCAAATACCCTGATTAACATCACCACACCCTGGTATAAGTCATACCATGAATCTACGATGAGCGCCCTTAATGGTGCGGCTTTATTCCCTTTTGGAGGTGGTATCCTCTTGATAATTGCCTCAAGTATTTCCTTTGTCCCTATTCCTTCTTTTGCACTGGCAAGGATTGCCTCTTTTGAATTTATTTTGAGTATATCTTCTATCTGCCTTTTTACCATTTGAGGATCTGCACTCGGGAGGTCAATCTTGTTGATAACAGGAATGATTACAAGATTATGCTCAATGGCAAGATGAACATTTGCGATGGTCTGTGCCTCAATTCCCTGACTGGCATCTATCACAAGGAGAACACCTTCACAGGCGGCTAAACTCCTTGATACCTCATATGAGAAATCCACATGCCCTGGCGTGTCTATCAAATTCATAATATATTCATTTCCATCCGATCCCGTATATTTCAGTCTGGCAGTCTGCGCCTTTATGGTAATACCCCTCTCCCTTTCAATATCCATCTGATCAAGTACCTGCTCTTTCATCTCCCTTGAAGAGAGACCACCGGTATATTCAATAAGTCTGTCTGCAAGTGTAGATTTTCCATGGTCTATATGTGCAATTATAGAAAAGTTTCTTATATTCATAGATTAAGTTGAAAGTTTATAAAGTTACAAGTTCATAAAGTTTTATTCAACCACTTTATAACTTTATGACTTTATTAACTGGTTTTTAAGCCTCTCAATATTCTTAACGGGTGTTGGGTCTACACCATTTAATATGGCTAGATAAAGGCTTATAAAGTCTCCGAGATAAATAAGAGAAAAAATCCTTGCTAACCTCCCATTGCCCTTTCCCCATACCTCTCTTATTCCTCCAACCTTATCAGTTATTATCTGCTTTGTAATTTCTATCTGTCGGGTTATATTTTCAGTTTCCTCTAAACTTCTTAAGATGATAACAAAAAAATTGTTACCGAGGCTGTGATCGGTATCCCATCCCTCAATCTCATTGTGATCGAGTTCAGGGAATACATTGTAAAATGATGGAATCTTGCTATTTTCATTAAACTGACACTTCCATCTCAAGGCTATTGAATCAGTTAAATCCTGAATGCCATATAATAAGGGAATCTTTCCATGTATATCTAAGGATAACTTCTTAGCAATATTTTCTTCGCCTGACGACTCTGGCGAATAGTCTTTTGATAAGGTTTTTAGCAGTTCAACTGTCTCTGAAATATCTGCTTGCTGACCTTCAATAAATCTTGATTTTTCCATCAGGGCAAGGAGAATAAAAAAGATATATCCAAGGGATTCTCTGGGTTGTAGTCCTCCTATAATCTTTATCAGGGGTATATTCCTCTCAGAGCAAAATTCTTCTACAGAGCCACCACTTGTAATAGCAACAAGTTTGCTTCCCTTTTCATAGGCATCATTGAGAGAGGTTAAAGTCTCTTCAGTGTTTCCAGAGTAGCTTATAACAATTACAAGGGTTTTTTCATCAGCAAATCCAGGCAGAAAATAGTTCCGGTTTACCATAGCAGGTATTTTAAGATTCTTTTTAAGATATGAAATGAGAATGTCGCCACCTAATGCCGAACCCCCCATTCCGCTTAAAATCATACTTTTTATTTCCTCTGCAAAAAAAGGAAATTCTATGTCCCTTACAAGCCTTTCAGTCATCTCATATTGATATGGGAAATTTAGTAACCGTTCCAACATCTTGGATTTATCAATCTTTCCTATCAGTTCCAGATCATTCAACAGGTGCATAAAAATAATATAGCATAATTGTTCAGAATCCAGAAGTCAGAACACAGAATTCAGAATAGAATAAGCAATAGCCAAAACCTAAAGATTTTATTCTGTCTTCTGAATTCTGTGTTCTGACTTCTGAAGTTACACATCAAATATTATCCTGACCTGCCATACCTCACCAACCTTCTCAATTTTAAGATTATGGTATGTGGCAGCCTTTACATCTGACAGTATCTGATGTTTCCCGGGGTTGTATATCTCGCCATAAATATCACCCTTTAAATTATTGTCATTGAGATAATTTATAGTAAATCTTTTACCAAGAAACCCATTTGTATCTTTAATGTATATTATTTCATTCAGTAATTTTACCAATAAACCCTCTCTGTCTCTCGCAGTTACATTTATACTAAAAGACTCTGGTTCATCAATACTTCCCCCATCTGCAATCAAGGACAAAAGCCCTTCAGCAGCGTTAGAGAATAAACTTTTCATATCTTCTCCATAGGCTATAATGCCAATGTCAGCTGTGGTCTCAAACTCTTCAAAATTTTTTATATTCATAGGTGTTTAGCCACTAATGAACACGAATTAACATTAATTAATCTTTTCTTTTAATTCGTGAATATTTATGTAAATTCGTGGCTAAAATTAACTTTTTTGTTTATTTGTGGCTAATTTTGGAGTTACTGAAAAGAAATGGCGGGGACGACGGGGCTCGAACCCGCAACTTCCGCCGTGACAGGGCGGTGC
>JACQQJ010000035.1 GCA_016207035.1 Nitrospinota bacterium
CCACTAAAACAAGCTTGCGAAAAATTCTTTAAGGAAAAACCACAGATTTCTGTGGTTAATTGCATTATTCTGGTGAATACCTTTTCTCTCATAAGAGTAATAAAATAAGGATACCAAAAATAATCCGATAATAGGCAAAGGGAGAAAAGGTATGACCTGTTAAAAATCTGAGAAATGCCTTGATTACCAGCAGGGCTGATATAAAAGATACAATGAAACCAGTTATAAATAAAGGAAGGTCTGATAGTGTAAGGTATCCGATGCCTTTCAGAAGATCATAAGAAGTGGCAGCAAACATTGTAGGTATGGCGAGAAAAAATGAAAATTCAGTTGCCATTTTTCTATCAAAGCCGATGAGCAGCCCGCCCATAATTGTAGCCGCTGACCTTGATACCCCGGGAAAGAGGGAGACTGCCTGAGCAAGTCCTACACCCAGTGCCAGACGAGGGGTAATACCCTCTATTCCCGAAATCACCCGACCCATCCTTCGGATGGGCACCCCGCCCCCTTTACTCACGGTGGGGAAGGGGGGATTAACGGCCTTCTCAATAATTAACATAAGAATACCTCCAACGATCAATGCCATAGCAACAGAAACTGGATTAAAAAGGTATGTCTTTATATAAGAATGTCCCTTGAGTCCAATCAACGCCGCAGGGAGAAATGCAATTATAAGATTAGTTATAAATCTGTTTTCTTCTCTCCCCCCAATACCGGTAATGACAGAAATTATCTTAATCCTATATAACCACAAGACTGACATGATGGCGCCTGACTGGATAAAAACATCAAAGACCTTTGCCCTTTCCCCTGTAAAAGAGAGGATATTGTTAGCCAATATGAGATGACCTGTAGATGAAATAGGTAAAAATTCAGTAACCCCTTCAACAATTCCAAGGATAAATACCTTTCCAATATCAATAAACATAAAATATCTTAAAATCAGGATACAGAAGTCAGAATACAGAATTCAGAATAGGAGAAAATAACCTGTTTATTCTGATTTCTGTATCCTATTTCAATAACTCCAAAACTTTCTTTTCTATCTCGTCCCTGACTTCTCTAAACACCTCGATAGGACTCCCTTTTGGGTCCCTAATCTGCCAGTCAATCCTTTCCTTTGCCGGTATAGATGGGCATTCACCACCACATCCCATGGTAATGGTAATATCAAATTCTCCTTCAGGCAGGGTATTAAATCCCTTTGAGGTCTGGGCAGAGATATTAATTCCCTTCTCTTTCATCACAGCAACAGCTATAGGATTAACGATACCTGATGGCATTGAACCGGCACTGTAAACTTCTATTTGAGGAATTCTTTGCCCTGACTTTGTTTCAGGGCTCACCATCACACTTCTTGCAAATCCCTCTGCCATCTGACTCCGGCATGAGTTCTCAATACAGACAAAGAGGATTTTCATTTTACTCCGAACACTGAACTTATAACTCTAAACTAATATTTAGATACATTTATCTCCTCCATCCTTCCTGTAACCATAAAGACGACCCTTTCAGCAATATTGGTAACCCTATCAGCTATCCTCTCAAGGTTATGTGCCGCCCAGATAAGATATGTAGCACCCTCAATGACCTTAGGATTCTCAACCATGAGTAATATCAATTCCCTGATTATACCGTCATAGAGAAGGTCTACCTCATTATCTTCATCACATATTGCCCTGGCATTCTCTGCATCTCTCTCTATAAATGTCTTAAGACACCTGCTCAACATTGATAGCCCCTTCTCAGCCATTTTTGGTATATCAGTCAATTGCCTTACCAGAGATTCCTTGCCTACCATGACATTTATCCGTGCAATTCCTTCTGCATGGTCGGCAATCCTCTCAAGGTCTGTAGTGATACTCAATATAGCAGCAATCGTCCGCAAGTCAACTGCCATTGGCTGCTGTGTTGCAATTAAGAGAAGACATCTCTCTTCTATCTCAAACCTTTTCTTATTTATGAAAATATCATTCTTTATAATCTCCTTTGAAGCCTCGATGTCCCTCTTTTCTAATGAATCAATAGATCGCCGTATAGCATTGGACACCATATCACCCATTGCCATGAGCTCATTCTGAAGTTCTTTTAATGCCTTATGATATGCCTCCCGTGTCATCCTTACCCCCCTTTTTAATTTCGGATTTCTGATGTCGGATTTCGAATTTGTTAGATTTGGCTGTTTTACCAGTAGAAGTAAAAATTGCAGTCAGTTCATTAGCTTCATCAATGAGAGAGTTAATTGCTATATCTCTTGTTATATCCGATTCTTTAATCAGTTCAAGCCAGTAAATTGTTTCAGCCGCTTCTTCCTCTACAATTGCAATCTTTGAAATAAAATCAGCTCGTGACCTTGCTCTACAGGCAGAACGATAATTTGCACCAATTGAGGTTGCACAGCGCAGTAACTGCTTTCCAAGAACATCAGCCAACATTCCTTTTTTCATGGTTCCTACGAACTGAATAATATTCAAAGCAAATAACTTTGTTCTATGTAATAGATCATATTTATTCATTCTAAATCCGCAATTCCTAAATTTTTATGTTTTGTCCTTGATTTTCTAAATCCGAAATTCGAAATCCCATATCCGAATTCTACCCAAACCTTCCCGTAATATAATCTTCCGTCATGCCCTTTGATGGCGTTGTAAATATTTTCTCGGTTTTGTCAAACTCTATTAATTCGCCAATCATAAAAAATCCTGTAAATTCTGAAACCCTGGCAGCCTGCTGCATGTTGTGGGTTACAATAACTACGGTATAATCTGTTCTCAATTCAGTAATTAAATCCTCTATCTTTGCTGTAGCAATAGGGTCAAGGGCTGAACATGGCTCATCAAAGAGTATCGCCTCTGGTTTTACTGCAAGTGCCCGTGCAATACAAACCCTCTGCTGCTGCCCACCTGATAGGGAAAGGGCGGATTCATTCAGTCTATCCTTTACCTCATCCCATAGTGCAGCCCTTTTCAGACTCTCTTCGATGGTCCCATTCAAAACCTCTCTATCCCTTATCCCCTGGATTCTTAACCCATAAGCCACATTTTCATATATACTCTTTGGAAAGGGGTTTGGCTTCTGAAAGACCATACCTATCCGTCTCCTGATATCAATAACATCAATCTCTTTTGAATATATATTCGTTCCATTATATAAGATATCACCGTAAAGCCTAAATAATGGTATTAAGTCATTCATCCTATTCAGACACTTAATAAATGTACTCTTCCCACAGCCTGAGGGTCCAATAATAGCAGTAACAGTCTTTGCAGGGATTTTAATATTTACGCACAGTAAAGCCTGTTTCTCACCATAAAAGACATTCAATTTCTCAACCCTGAAGGCAATATCTTTGTCACCACCTAACTCTTTTTTCATATCTGTATCGTAAGTATGTTGCAATACCGTTCATAAAAAAAACAATTATCAGGAGTACGATTATACCTGCTGCTGCATCCTCCCAGAAACCTTTCTGTGGTCTCGATACCCAGTTGAAAATCTGAATCGGCAGAACGGTAAAGGGGTCAAAAAGCCCCTTAAAACTTATATAGGGAAATTCTGATGAAATCGGGCTTGTCGGCAGAAATGCAACATAGGTTAAAGCACCTATCATGATAAGGGGCGATGCCTCACCTATTGCCCTTGATATGGCAAGGATTGTTCCGGTCAGAATAGAAGGCATTGCAGCAGGGAGGATCTGATTTCTCACCGTCTGCCATTTTGTTGCACCCAGGGCATACGATGCCTCCCTTATTGTTGAAGGAATTGCCCTGATAGCCTCTCTCGTTGAAATAATGATAAGGGGTAAAATTAATATTGCAAGTGTCAAAGCACCGGAGATTACACTTCTCTCCATGTTCATCCCCCTCACAAAAAGCTCAAGTCCCAGAAGTCCATATATGATTGAAGGGACTGCAGAGAGATTTGCAATGTTTATTTCTATAAGCCCCATGAACCAATTTTTTTTGCTATACTCCTCAAGAAATGTTGCTGCTGACATTCCTAAAGGAAACGCTATAAGAAGTGTGAGGACAGCAATCCATACAGTCCCTACCCATGCAGATAGCACCCCAGCCTCATAGGGCTTTCTGGATGGGTAATGTGTAAGAAATTGCCAGCCGAGCCTTGAAAGACCATCAAGGGTAACATCTATCAAAAGGGTTAAAAGAACAACAATACCAATTAATGTCACACAGAGTCCAATAATATAAAACCCCCTGTCATATAACTTATTTCTAAGTTTTATATCCATAATTTTTTACTGTATACGAAATTAGAAAAATTTACCACAGAGACACGGAGACACAGAGAAATACAGTCAGGACACCAGACACC